>NZ_JBDJPF010000064.1:0-43884 GCF_054957865.1 Streptomyces xingningensis | reverse complement strand
TTCAGCGCCGATGGTACTGCATGGGGGACCGTGTGGGAGAGTAGGACGCCGCCGAACAATTATTCAGGAAAGCTCTGGTGTCTGAACCTTGGTTCAGACACCAGAGCTTTTTTGTTTCCATAATGCGGTGCAGAGTGTCATGTCGGGTTAACGTTACGCGTCCACCATCCGCAGGTATGGGGACAGTGGAGATGCTCGAAGCGGCGGGTGTGCGGTCCGGCGACGAGGTCATCGTGCCCTCCTACGCCACTGCCGGGGCTGCCGAGGCGGTTTGGAGTGTGGGGGCGCTGCCCGTGTTCGCGGACATCGATCCGAGGAGCCTCTGCCTGGACCCGGCGGCCGTGGCCGATGCGGTGACCTCGCGCACCTCGGCCATCGTGCCCGTACGCCTCTTCGGTTACCCCATTCACCTGATGGGCTTTCAAAGCCTGCCTGGTGAGAGGACGTTGGCAGTCGTCGAACACGTCGAGCAGGCGGTGCCGGACGCGCAGACCAGGCGACGGAGGCAAGTGAATGCCGCATACCTCGACGCTCGTCTGACCGGCGTGCTAACACCGCCGGTGGCAAACCGAGTTGAGCACAGCTACCACTCCTATGTGGTGCGGGTCCCCGGTAATGGGCGGCCGGACCGTGATGCCTTTGCGCGGGCCCTGCGTGCGCGTGGGGTGCGGTGCCGGGTTCCCGTACAGACTCCGGTGCACCGAACCCCCGCGTACCGGCGGGAGTTGTGGCTTCCCGAGACCGAGCGGGCCGCCGATGACTGCCTCGCCCTTCCCGCCGACGAGGGGATGACGAGGCGGGAACTGCAGCGAGTGGTGTCGGTGTGCAATGGGCTCGGTGGACTGTTGCCGGTGGCCGCGTAGTGAGGCACTGGTAGTTGGTCAAAAGCATGTGCGAAAGTCGGGTATGCTTTATCCCGTTGCCGGCCCCAATAGCTCAGTCGGCAGAGCGTCTCCATGGTAAGGAGAAGGTCAACGGTTCGATTCCGTTTTGGGGCTCAATGCAAGAAGACCCTCGCCTGTTGGCGGGGGCCTTCTTGCGTGTGAGGCACGGGTGTTCAGGGCTGAGGAGGTTCGGGCACCCGCATGGCGAGGATCGCCATGTCATCCGAAGCGGGTTCGGCGGCGAACCGTTCGACCGCGCGCAGCACCCGGGCGGCGACCGCACCGGCGGTCAGACCCGTGCAGGTGGTGAGGACTTCGGTCAGTCCGTCGTCGCCCAGCATGCGGGTGCCTTCGCGGCGCTCCGTGACCCCGTCGGTGACGCACAGCAGGACATCGCCCGGGTCGAGGGTGACCGTCTGCTCGTACAGCTCGAGATCGTCCATGACACCCAGCAGTGGCTGGGGGTCGGCGGCCGGCTCGACGGTGCCGTCCTGGCGCAGGCGCAGCGGCAGCGGATGCCCGGCGCACACGACCTTCAGCAGGGCGCTGCCGTCCTCCTGCGGCCACAACTCGCCGTAGAGCAGCGTCAGGAAGCGGCTGCGGGCGCCCTCGTCGAGGATGGCGGCGTTGAGCCGTTCCAGGACCGCGGGCCCGCCGAAGCCCTCGCGGGCGAGGAGACGCAGCGCATGCCGGGCGAGGCCGGTGACAGCGGCGGCCTCCGGGCCCGTACCGCAGACGTCACCGATGGCGAAGCCGTAGGCGCCGTCGCGGATCGGGAAGAGGTCGTAGAAGTCGCCGCCGACCTCGTTGCCCTCGCCGGCGGCGCGGTAGATGACCTCGACCTCCACGCCGGGGATGTCCGGCATGCCGGGCGGGAGCAGGCTGCGTTGGAGGCTCTGGCTGATGGCGGTGCGCTCGCTGTAGAGACGGGCGTTGTCGAGGGCGAGCGCGGCGCGGCGGGAGAGATCCTCGGCGAGCTCGAGGATTTCCTGGCGGAAGTGATCGTCGGTGGGTTTGCCGAGGGTGAGCATGCCGATGACCCGGTTGCGGGCGACGAGCGGCAGGACGACGGTTTCACCGCCGACGGCCGAGGCCGTGGCCAGCGAGATGCCGGGGGCGGGGGAGTGGTCGGTGACATCCGCGAGGCTCAGGCCGCGCAGTGCGGCGCGCAGCCCCTTGGCGTGCGCGGCCTCGGCGGGTGCGGTCCAGACACGGGCGCCGGGAGTGGGGACGGGGTCGGGCGGGGCGATCTTGGCGAGCAGGGCCTTGAGCCCGTCGATGAGGTCCTCGTCCTCGTGCAGCACGTAGGAGAGTTCGGGCTCCGAGGACTGGTCGGCGATGGTGTAGACGGCGCACCAGGTGGCGAGGGTGGGGACGGTCATCTGGGCCATCAGGGCCAGGGTCTGGTCCCGGTCGAGGGTGCCGGCCAGCAGGTCGGAGGCCTCGACGAGGAAGGAGAGGGAGCCGCGGCGCAGCCGCTCCAGTTCGCCGAGGCGGGCGGATTCGACGGCGAGGGCAATGCGGTCGGCGGCGAACTGCAGGCGCAGCGCCTCCTCGTTGCCGTAGCGGTGGGGGGCCTCGGCGGCGACCCCGAGCGAGCCGGTGAGCCGGCCCTCGACCTTGAGGGGCACGGTCACCACGGAGCGCATGCCGGTGTCGGTGAGCAGGGGGACCGCGCCGGGGACGGCGCTGAGGTCGTCATGGACGGCGGGCATCCGGGCCGAGCCGTAGCGGCCGGTGCCGGCTTCCACGGGGACCCGGGCGAAGCGCTGGCGGGCGGAGGGGAGCCCGGTGGAGGCGCGTACTTCCAGCTCGGTCTCGTCGTCGGTGGCGAGGAGCAGATAGGCGGAGTCGCCGTCGAGCATGTCCCGGGCGCGTTCGACGGTGCGCTGCAGGAGGCCGTCGAGGTCGTCGGGTGCGGGGGAGCCGATGAAGACCTCGAAGGGGTCGGTCGCGGTGCCGCGGTCCACGGCGGTGGCATCGGTGGCCGGGGAGCGCTGGGGGCTCTGCAGCACGGCGCGCTCGTCATCGCGGACCAGCAGGCAGACGGTGGAGGGAGCGCCGGCGTTGTCGCGGACCCGCAGGTGGGAGGCGTAGACGGGGATGACGCGGCCGTCCGCGCCCCGTATGCCGTACGAGCCTTCCCAGCGGGACAGGAGCAGGGCTTCGGCGATGCCGGTGGAGGTGCCGGGGGTGTGTGGCCAGGCGGCGAGGTCGGCCAGGGGTTTGCCGGTGACCTGGTCCGCGGTGTAGCCGAAGAGGTGCTCGGCGTCGTCGTTCCAGGCGTTGATGCCGCCGGAGCGGTCGATCTGGACGACCGCCACCCGCACCCGGGCCTCGGCGACCGGCAGGGCCTCGGCGGGGAGTGCGGGTCCGGCGGAGCGGGTGCCCGCGGGACGGTCCTCGAGGTCGAGCCGGAACCACACCTTTTTGTGGGTGGAGGTGTATTCGACGCCCCAGTGGGCGGCCAGTGCCGTGCACAGGAGCAGGCCGCGCCCGCCCTCGCGGTCGAGGGCGCCGAACTGCCGGGCGGCATTGCGGGCGGGGCTCTGCAGGGGGAGCTCGCGCTCCGGGTAGTGGTCGCTCACCTCGACGCGCACGCCCGCGTCCGTGCGTACGCACAGGACGTCGGCGGCGGTGCCGGCGTGCACCACGGCGTTGGTGACCAGCTCGCTGGTCAGAACGACGGCATCGTCGATGATGTCGGGGAATCCCCAGCCCTGGAGCGTGTCCCGGACAAAGGCGCGAGCGGCGGCGACCGAACGTCCGACCGGCTCGAAGCTTGCGGCTGCCCGCGCGGTGATCACAGCACTCCCCATTGGCCTCTCATCGCTCCCCCGAGTCCTGTGCCCATTCCCATGACGGTGATTCGTCCGCCAGGCTAAACCGTCGGCCCGGGCGATGGGGAACAGAGTCGGGTAATTCGGGAGTGAATGCGATGGCCTCGCAACCCGTACACGCTTTCCGGCGCGGGGGTGCTGGGCGGGTGATGCTGTCGCCGTGGTGACTGCTTCCCCTGGAGTGCCAGCCGAGTCCTGTTCGGTTTAAACGAGTCCTCGACAGTCTGGTTACGCTCTGACGGGCAGCCGCTCCGGTGCGCTTGGGTGAAACACTGGGAAAGCTGGAAGCGAAAACCCTACGAGGATCAGTGAACCTGCGGGAGGGACACGGTGGAGTCTGGCGGAGCGGCGCGGAGCGGCAGCACGCGCGCGAAGGGCGGACGGTCCCGGCCCAATGGGACGACGGAGGTGGACAGTGCGGCCCTGCAGCGGCTGCTGTCCGCGATGGAGGCCATGCGGGACGGGAACTTCCGCAAGCGCCTGACGGTTTCGGGCGATGGCGCGCTGTCCCAGATCGCGGCGGTGTTCAATGAGGTCGCGGACCGTAACCTCCAGCTCACGGGGGAGCTGGCGCGGGTGCGGCGGGTGGTCGGCCGGGAGGGCAAACTCACCGAGCGGCTGGAGGTCGGCGCCTGTGAGGGCGCCTGGGCGGCCGCCGTCGACGCGTCCAATGCCCTGGTGGACGACCTGGTGCGGCCGGTCTCCGAGGTGGGCCGGGTGCTCTCGGCGGTCGCCGACGGCGATCTCGAGCAGCGGATGGACCTGCGGGCCCAAGGGGTGGATGGTGCGGCGCATCCGCTGCGCGGTGAGTTCCTCAAGGTGGGGCGGACCGTCAACGGCCTGGTGGACCAGCTGTCGGCGTTCACCGATGAAGTGACGCGGGTGGCCAGCGAGGTCGGCACCGAGGGAAAGCTCGGCGGGCAGGCCCGGGTGCGCGGTATGTCGGGTTCCTGGAAGGATCTCACGGACTCCGTCAACACGATGGCATCACGATTGACCGCTCAGGTGCGTGATATCGCGCTGGTGACGACGGCGGTCGCAAAGGGTGATCTCTCCCGGAAAGTCACGGTTCATGTGGCCGGGGAGATGCTGGAGCTGAAGAACACCGTCAACACCATGGTCGACCAGCTGTCTTCCTTCGCCTCCGAGGTCACCCGGGTCGCCCGGGAGGTGGGCACCGAGGGTGAGCTGGGCGGCCAGGCACAGGTGCCGGGGGTGGCCGGGGTCTGGAAGGACCTCACCGACTCGGTGAACCTGATGGCCGGAAACCTCACGGCCCAGGTGCGGGGGATCGCTCAGGTCACCACGGCGGTGGCCAGTGGCGATCTGTCGCAGAAGGTCACCGTGAGCGCGCGGGGCGAGATCGCGCAACTGGCCGAGACGATCAACCAGATGACGGAGACGCTGCGCACCTTCGCCGACGAGGTGACCCGGGTGGCCAGCGAGATCGGGGCCGACGGCCTGCTGGGCGGGCAGGCGCAGGTGCCGGGTGCGGCGGGTACGTGGAAGGATCTTACCGATTCGGTGAACACGGCCTTCCGTAATCTCACCGGCCAGGTGCGGGACATCGCTCAGGTGACGACGGCGGTGGCCAATGGTGATCTGGGGCAGAAGGTCACCGTCGATGTGTCCGGTGAGATGCTGGAGTTGAAGAACACCGTCAATTCGATGGTGGACCAGCTGCAGTCCTTCAGCGCCGAAGTGACGCGGGTGGCCCGGGAGATCGGCGTCGAGGGCGAGCTCGGCGGGCAGGCGCAGGTGCCGGGTGCGGCGGGTACGTGGAAGGATCTCACCGATTCGGTGAACACGGCCTTCCGCAATCTCACCGGCCAGGTGCGCAATATCGCTCAGGTGACGACGGCGGTGGCCAATGGTGATCTGGGGCAGAAGGTCACCGTTGAAGTCTCCGGTGAGATGCTGCAGTTGAAGAACACCGTCAACACGATGGTCGACCAGCTGTCTGCGTTCGCCGACCAGGTCACGCGGATGGCGCGGGACGTGGGCACGGAAGGCCGGCTCGGTGGTCAGGCGCGGGTGCCCGGGGTCAGTGGCACCTGGAAGGAGTTGACCGACTCGGTCAACTTCATGGCCGGCAACCTCACCTCGCAGGTGCGGCAGATCGCCCAGGTGACGACGGCAGTGGCGCGTGGTGATCTGTCGCAGAAGATCGATGTGGATGCGCGGGGCGAGATTCTGGAGTTGAAGAACACCATCAATACGATGGTGGATCAGCTCTCGGCCTTCGCCGAGCAAGTGACGCGGGTGGCCCGGGAGGTGGGCACCGACGGCCGGCTCGGCGGCCAGGCTCAGGTGCCCGGGGTGGCGGGCGTCTGGCGTGACCTGACCGACTCGGTGAACGGGATGGCGGGCAATCTGACCACCCAGGTCCGCAACATCGCCCAGGTGGCCACGGCGGTGGCGCGTGGTGATCTGTCGCAGAAGATCGATGTGGATGCGCGGGGCGAGATTCTGGAGTTGAAGAACACCATCAATACGATGGTGGATCAGCTCTCGGCCTTCGCCGACCAGGTCACCCGGGTCGCCCGGGAGGTGGGCACCGAGGGCATCCTGGGCGGCCAGGCGGAGGTGCAGGGCGTCTCCGGCACCTGGAAGGACCTCACCCAGTCGGTCAACTTCATGGCCAACAATCTGACGATCCAGGTGCGCAACATCGCCGAGGTGACCACGGCGGTCGCCAAGGGCGATCTGTCGAAGAAGATCACCGTCGATGCCAAGGGCGAGATCCTGGAGCTCGTCACCACCGTGAACACCATGGTCGACCAGCTGTCGGACTTCGCCGAGCAGGTCACCCGGGTGGCGCGGGAGGTGGGCACGGAAGGCCAGTTGGGCGGCCAGGCCCGGGTGCGCGACGTCACCGGCATCTGGAAGGACCTCAGCGACAACGTCAACCTGATGGCCAACAACCTGACCAGCCAGGTCCGTAACATCTCGCAGGTCGCGGGGGCGGTCGCCAATGGCGACCTGACCAAGAAGGTCACCGTGGAGGCGCGCGGCGAGGTCGCGCAGCTGGCCGACACCGTCAACATCATGGTGACCACGCTGTCGTCGTTCGCCGACGAGGTCACCCGGGTGGCCCGGGAGGTGGGCACCGACGGCCGGCTCGGCGGCCAGGCACGGGTGCCCGGCGTCAGCGGCACCTGGAAGGACCTCACCGAGTCCGTGAACTCGATGGCCTCCAACCTGACCGGGCAGGTCCGCAACATCGCGATGGTGACCACCGCCATCGCCCAGGGCGACCTCACCAAGAAGATCGACATTGATGCCCGGGGTGAGATCCTCCAGCTGAAGACCACCATCAACACCATGGTCGACCAGCTGTCGGACTTCGCCGAGCAAGTGACCAGGGTGGCCCGGGAGGTGGGCACCGAAGGACAGCTGGGCGGCCAGGCGCGGGTGCGCGATGTGGACGGCACCTGGCGCGACCTCACCGAGTCGGTCAATGAGATGGCGGGCAATCTGACCCGCCAGGTGCGGGCCATCGCCGAGGTCGCCACCGCCGTCACTCGCGGCGACCTCAATCTCAGGATCGACGTCGCCGCGGCCGGCGAGATCCTGGAGCTCCAGGACAACATCAACACGATGATCGCCAACCTGCGGGAGACCACGCTCGCCAACAAGGAACAGGACTGGCTCAAGGGCAACCTCGCCCGCATCTCCGGTCTGATGCAGGGCCGCCGGGACCTGGAGGACGTCGCCGGACTGATCATGAGCGAGCTGACCCCGGTGGTCTCCGCACAACACGGCGCGTTCTTCCTGGCGATGCCGACCGGCGGCCAGGAGACGGCCGGCGCCGAGGACGCGTACGAGCTGCGCATGCTCGGCTCGTACGGCTGCTCCACGGGCTCGATGCCGACCTCCTTCCAGCCGGGGGAGACGCTCATCGGCACCGCGGCCGAGGAGAAGCGCACCATTCTGGTGGAGAGCGTGCCGCCGGGCTATCTCAAGATCGCCTCCGGGCTGGGGGAGGCGCCGCCGGCTCATGTCATCGTGCTGCCGGTGCTGTTCGAGGGACAGGTGCTCGGCGTGATCGAGCTGGCATCGTTCCAGAAGTTCGCGCAGATCCAACAGGACTTCCTGAGCCAGATCGCCGAGATGATCGGCACCAGCGTCAACACGATCAGCGTCAACACCAAGACCGAGGTGCTGCTCAAGCAGTCGCAGGAGCTGACCGAGCAGCTGCGGGAGCGGTCGGCGGAGCTGGAGAACCGGCAGAAGGCGCTGGAGATCTCCAACGCCGAGCTGGAGGAGAAGTCCGAGCGGCTGGCCCGGCAGAACCGCGACATCGAGGTCAAGAACACCGAGATCGAGGACGCCCGGCAGGTGCTCGAGGAGCGCGCCGAGCAGCTCGCCGTCTCGATGCGCTACAAGTCCGAGTTCCTCGCCAATATGTCGCACGAGCTGCGCACCCCGCTCAACTCGCTGCTGATCCTGGCCAAGCTGCTGGCCGACAACGCGGACGGCAACCTCTCACCGAAGCAGGTGGAGTTCGCCGAGACGATCCATGGCGCGGGCTCCGACCTGCTCCAGCTGATCAACGACATCCTGGACCTGTCGAAGGTCGAGGCGGGCAAGATGGACGTCAGCCCGACCCGCATCGCACTGGTCCAGCTCGTCGACTATGTGGAGGCCACCTTCCGGCCGCTGACGGCGGAAAAGGGGCTCGACTTCTCCGTACGGGTCTCGCCGGAGCTGCCGGCCACCCTCCACACGGATGAGCAGCGGCTGCTCCAGGTGCTGCGCAACCTGCTGTCCAACGCGGTCAAGTTCACCGACACCGGCGCGGTCGAACTGGTCATCAGGCCGGCGGGCACGGACGTGCCGGACTCCATCCGCGAGCAGCTGCTGGAGTCCGGGGCATTGCGCGACGCCGACGGCGAACTGATCGCCTTCTCCGTCACGGACACCGGCATCGGCATCGCGGCGAGCAAGATGCGGGTGATCTTCGAGGCGTTCAAGCAGGCCGACGGGACGACCAGCCGCAAGTACGGCGGAACCGGGCTGGGGTTGTCCATCAGCCGGGAGATCGCCCGGCTGCTCGGCGGTGAGATCCATGCGGCGAGCGAGCCGGGCCGCGGCTCCACCTTCACCCTTTATCTGCCGCTCAACGCGGGCGAGTTGTCGGCCGAGGGCTACCCGCAGCTCCCGTCGGCGGGCCAGGCCGGCGAGGAGCAGGCCGCATCGGCGGTGGTGGGCCGGCCGGCGGAGAGCGGTGCCGGCCCGGACGCGTTCCCGAGCGGGGCGGCCGGACTCTTCCTGCGCCGTCGCCGGGCCGCGCAACTGGCCGGGCCCAGGGAGGCCGAGGGGTCGCACCAGGGTGCGAGGGCTCAGCAGCCGGCCGTCCCCGTCGCGCCGGAGCAGTGGCCGCCGACTGCGGTGAGTGACGACGGCCAGGCGGCGCCGAGCGGCGTGCGCCTCGGCTTCCACGGCGAGAAGGTGCTGATCGTCGACGACGACATCCGCAATGTGTTCGCCCTCACCAGCGTGCTGGAGCAGCACGGGCTCTCGGTGCTCTACGCGGAGAACGGCCGGGAGGGGATCGAGGTCCTGGAACAGCACGACGATGTCGTGGTGGTCCTGATGGACATCATGATGCCGGAGATGGACGGCTATGCCACGACGGCCGCCATCCGCAGGATGCCGCAGTTCGCGGGCCTGCCCATCATCGCGCTCACCGCGAAGGCGATGAAGGGCGACCGGGAGAAGAGCATCGACGCCGGGGCGTCCGACTATGTCACCAAGCCGGTTGACACCGATCAGCTGCTGACAGTGATGGAGCAGTGGATGCGCGCCGAGTGACGGCCGCCCGGCCGGTCCCCGGCCCACCGCGGCCAAGACGGCGGGAGCGCGGCATTCCGGGAACTTTCCCATCTCCCGGCACGTTTCCGCTAAGTGCGCAGTGACATCGTGGTGACAGGGTGTGGTGACGGCCGGGGTGCGGCTACCATGACCGGCACAAGGACGGGCGGCGCAAGGGAGTCGTCCCCTGGGGCGGCTCCCGGTGCTTCCCCAAGCTCTTTGAGCAGGGGAAGCTCCACGCCGGGGCGAGGAGGACGGGCCATGGTGCAGAAGGCCAAGATCCTCCTGGTCGATGACCGGCCGGAAAATCTGCTCGCGCTGGAGGCCATCCTCTCGGCGCTCGATCAGACACTGGTGCGGGCATCGTCAGGGGAGGAAGCGCTCAAGGCGCTGCTGACGGACGACTTCGCGGTGATCCTGCTGGACGTCCAGATGCCTGGCATGGATGGTTTCGAGACCGCGGCGCACATCAAGCGCCGGGAGAGGACCCGGGACATCCCGATCATCTTCCTCACGGCCATCAACCACGGTCCGCACCACACCTTCCGCGGCTATGCCGCGGGCGCGGTGGACTACATCTCCAAGCCCTTCGACCCCTGGGTGCTGCGGGCCAAGGTCTCGGTCTTCGTCGAGCTGTATATGAAGAACTGCCAGTTGCGCGAGCAGGCGGCCCTGTTGCGGCTGCAGCTGGAGAACGGCGGCCAGTCCGGCCGGGGTTCGGTGGCCGAGCCTCCGGAGCCCGCGGGGCTGCTCGCCGAGCTGTCGGCGCGGCTGGCGGCTGTCGAGGAGCAGGCCGAGGCGCTATCCAAACAGCTGGACGAATCCGCGGATGCGGCGGCCGTCGCCACCGCCGCTCATCTGGAGCGCAAACTCAGCGGCCTGCGCCGGGCGCTGGACGCGCTCGAGCCGGGCGCGGGCAGCAACGCGCCGCCGGTCCCGTCGCAGACCTGAGGGTGACGCCGCGTCGCCCGGGGTGCTCGGCGGGCCGTTTGATGTCGCGTCACCGTTGCCACCACTCGGACGCGACACGAATGGGTGAACACCCGGGCGCGGGTGTAACCACACGTCGACGACGGTAACCTCGGCACCATGGCCTCACGTACGTCCGGCAAGGGTTCCCAGAGCACGGCGGGCAACTCCAAGCAGCGCGCCGGACGCGCCGGGGGAGCCGCCGCGAAGGCGCCCGCCAGGAAGAAGGCGGCGCCGAAGGCGGCGGGCAGGGCACCCGCCGGGAAGGCCGCCGCCAAGGCGGCCCCCAAGCGCGCGCCGTCCGCGGCCGGGGGCGCCCGTCGCGCCGGGCGCGGCCTGGCGCAGGGCGTCGGGGCGATGTTCCGGGGAGTGGGCCGCGGCGCCAAGCGCCTCGACCCCGCACACCGCAAGGACGGGCTCGCGCTGCTCCTCCTCGGCTTCGCCCTGATCGTCGCCGCGGGCACCTGGTCCCATCTTGAGGGCCCGGTGGGCGACCTGGTGAAGATGCTGGTCACGGGCGCCTTTGGGCGGCTTGACCTGGTGGTGCCGATACTTCTCGGCATCATCGCGGTCCGGCTGTTCCGCCACCCCGAGCGGCCCGAGGCGAACGGACGCATCATCATCGGCCTGTCCGCGCTGGTCGTCGGCGTGCTCGGGCAGGTCCATGTGGCCTGTGGGGCGCCGGGCCGGGGCGACGGTTCCCAGGCGCTGCAGGACGCCGGCGGCCTGATCGGCTGGGCCGCCTCCAAGCCCCTGATCTTCACGGTCGGCGAGGTGCTCGCCGTGCCCCTGCTCGTACTGCTCACCGTGTTCGGGCTGTTGGTGGTCACCGCCACCCCGGTCAATGCCATTCCGCGGCGGCTGCGGCAGCTGGGGATAAGGCTCGGGGTGATAGAGCCGATGCCCGGGGAGTACCAGCCGGACGACCGGTATGCGGGCGAGTACGGCGCCGAGTGGCGCGACGCACCAGCCGCACGCCCCCGGCGCACGGCCGGTGACGGCGGGCCGGACGCGGAGCAGGCCGAGGAGGAGGCACTCACCAAGCGCCGCCGTCCGCGCCGTCCGGCGGCGGGCCGGGAGCCGGATGCGGTGGACGTGGCGGCGGCCGCGGCCGCCTCGCTGGACGGCGCGGTGCTGCACGGAGTGCAGCCGTCCCCGCTGGTCGCCGGGCTCAGCAGCGGCATCTCGCCGGAGGACGAACGCACGGTCGCGGTGCCCGGAACGCCGTCCGGCGCGGAGCCGGGCCGTAAGCCGGCGGGTGTGCTGGATCTGACCAAGTCCGCGCCCGAGCCCCCGGCGGGGCTGCCGGCCAGGGCCGAGCAGCTGCAGCTCGCGGGCGACATCACCTACTCGCTGCCCTCGCTCGAGCTGCTGGAGCGCGGTGGCCCCGGAAAGGCCCGCAGCGCCGCCAACGACGCCATAGTGGCCGCACTGACGAACGTCTTCGCGGAGTTCAAGGTCGATGCCGCGGTCACCGGATTCACCCGTGGCCCGACGGTCACCCGCTATGAGGTGGAGCTGGGCCCCGCGGTCAAGGTCGAGCGGATCACCGCACTCGCCAAGAACATCGCCTATGCCGTCGCCAGCCCGGATGTGCGGATCATCAGTCCGATCCCGGGCAAGTCCGCGGTCGGCATCGAGATCCCCAACACCGACCGCGAGATGGTCAACCTGGGCGATGTGCTGCGGCTCGCGGACGCCGCAGGTGACGAGCACCCGATGCTGGTCGCGCTGGGCAAGGACGTCGAGGGCGGCTATGTGATGGCCAATCTGGCGAAGATGCCGCACATCCTGGTCGCCGGCGCCACCGGCTCCGGCAAGTCGTCCTGCATCAACTGCCTGATCACCTCGGTGATGGTGCGCGCCACCCCGGAGGATGTACGGATGGTGCTCGTCGATCCCAAGCGCGTCGAACTGACCGCCTACGAGGGCATCCCGCACCTGATCACGCCGATCATCACCAACCCCAAGCGCGCCGCCGAGGCCCTGCAGTGGGTGGTGCGCGAGATGGACCTGCGCTACGACGACCTGGCGGCCTATGGCTTCCGGCACATCGACGACTTCAACGCGGCTGTGCGCGAGGGCAAGGTCACCCCGCCGGACGGCAGCGGGCGGGAGCTGTCGCCGTATCCGTATCTGCTGGTCATCGTGGACGAGTTGGCGGATCTGATGATGGTGGCTCCGCGTGATGTCGAGGACTCGATCGTCCGCATCACCCAGCTCGCCAGAGCCGCCGGCATCCATCTGGTGCTCGCCACCCAGCGGCCGTCGGTCGATGTGGTCACCGGTCTCATCAAGGCGAACGTGCCCTCCCGGCTCGCCTTCGCCACCTCCTCGCTGGCCGACAGCCGGGTCATCCTGGACCAGCCGGGCGCCGAGAAGCTGATCGGCAAGGGCGACGGCCTCTTCCTGCCGATGGGGGCGAACAAACCGATCCGCATGCAGGGCGCCTTTGTGACCGAGGCCGAGGTCGGGGCCGTCGTCAAGCACTGCAAGGACCAGATGGCACCCGTCTTCCGGGACGACGTCACGGTCGGGACGGCGAAGAAGAAGGAGATCGACGAGGATATCGGCGACGACCTCGACCTGCTGTGCCAGGCCGCCGAACTGGTCGTCTCCACCCAATTCGGTTCCACCTCGATGCTGCAGCGCAAACTGCGTGTGGGCTTCGCGAAAGCGGGCAGGCTCATGGACCTGATGGAGTCGCGCAACATCGTGGGCCCGAGCGAGGGTTCCAAGGCTCGCGATGTACTCGTCAAGCCCGATGAGCTGGACGGGGTGCTCGCGCTGATCCGCGGGGACGGCGGTTCCTGAAGGCCTCGACGGTCGGCTTCGCCGGTGATCCGTCGGCTGGAAAAGGTCCCTGACCCACCGTTTCTCTGGGCCGAGCGCACAGTTGAGAGGGCAGGGAGGGGCGAAATTCCACTGTCGACGCGGCAGAGCCTTCTGATGGCGTACAAAGTCCGGCTTTCCGCTTGCCGGACCCTTTCGCATCCCCCCTAGACTGATATTCCAGCAGGTGGCTGCACGCTCGAAAGGCGCCCACGTGTCCATCGGCAACTCTCCCCCGGAATCTCCGGAAGACGACCGGCCGTCCATCGGCCGCTCCCTCCAGCAGGCCCGTATCAATGCCGGATTGACCGTAGACGAAGTCAGTTCGACCACCCGGGTACGCATTCCGATCGTGCATGCGATCGAACAGGATGATTTCTCCCGCTGCGGCGGCGATGTCTATGCCCGCGGCCATGTCCGCACGCTGGCCCGCGCCGTCGGCATCGACCCCACGGATCTGGTCTCGCGGTACGACGCCGAGCACGGCGGACGCCCCAGGCCGAGCCGGGCCGCGCCGGTCTTCGACGCCGAGCGGATCCGGTCCGAGCCCCGGCGGCCCAATTGGACGGCCGCCATGGTCGCCGCGATCGTCGCCGTCGTCGGCTTCGTGGGATTCTCGATCTTCAACGGCGGAGCGAAGGGCCAGGACGACTCCGTCGCGGCCGGACCCTCCGGCAAGCCGCCGAAAGCCCCGGGCAAGCCCGCCGCGAGCAAGGCGGCCGACTCCAAGCCCGAGCCCTCCGAAAGCGCCATCGCCGGCATTCCGGCCAACAAGGTCACCGTCAAACTCACCGCGGAAAAGGACCAGACCTGGATGTCCGCCAAGGGCCACGACGGAAAGTGGGCGGAGGAGGGCGTGCTCAAGCGCGGTGCCTCCAAGACGTTCACCGACAGCAAACAAATCGACCTGGTGCTGGGCAATGCCGGGGCCGTGCAATTGTTTGTGAACGGCAAACAGATCAAGAAGGTGGGAGGCGACGGGCAGGTCCAGCGGCTGACCTACACCAAGGGTGATCCGGTGGCGGGTTGACCTGCCACGACGGCGATCCGGCCGGGGATGCGGAGAGCCACCCGGGGTGATCAGGCTCTCCGCGTCCGCGGGCCACTCGGCAGCCGACGCGGCGCCGGGACAAAGTAGGCTGAGCCCTATGCCCGAACGCCGTACCGTCGCTCTTGTCACACTTGGCTGCGCCCGTAACGAGGTGGACTCGGAGGAGCTGGCAGGCCGCTTGGCGGCGGATGGCTGGGACCTCGTCGAGGACGCCGCCGACGCCGATGTGGCCGTCGTCAACACCTGCGGCTTTGTCGAGGCCGCCAAAAAGGATTCCGTCGACGCCCTGCTCGAGGCCAACGACCTCAAGGCCGCGTCCGCCGAGGGCCGCGGCGGTCGCACCCAGGCCGTGGTGGCCGTCGGCTGCATGGCCGAGCGGTACGGCAAGGAACTCGCCGACGCACTGCCAGAGGCCGATGGTGTGCTCGGCTTCGACGACTACGCCGACATCTCCGACCGCCTCCAGACCATCCTCTCCGGCGGCATCCACGCCGCCCACACCCCGCGCGACCGGCGCAAGCTGCTGCCGGTCAGCCCCGTCGAGCGGCAGAACGCCCCCGTCGCGGCCCTGCCGGGGCACGCGCAGCAGCCGGGCACCGCCCCGGCGGATCTTCCGGAGGGCATCGCTCCGGTCTCCGGACCACGGGCCCCGCTGCGCCGCAGGCTCGGCACCAGCCCGGTCGCCTCGGTGAAGCTCGCCTCGGGGTGTGACCGCCGGTGCTCGTTCTGTGCCATCCCCTCCTTCCGCGGGTCCTTCATCTCCCGCCGCCCCTCCGATGTGCTGGCCGAGACGCGCTGGCTGGCGGAGCAGGGCGTCAAGGAGATCATGCTGGTCTCCGAGAACAACACCTCGTACGGCAAGGACCTCGGAGACATCCGGCTGCTGGAGACGCTGCTCCCCGAGCTGGCGGCCGTGGACGGCCTGGAGCGGGTGCGGGTCAGCTACCTCCAGCCCGCCGAGATGCGGCCCGACCTGATCGACGTGCTCACCTCCACCGAGAAGGTCGCCCCCTACTTCGACCTGTCCTTCCAGCACTCGGCGCCCGGTGTGCTGCGCGCGATGCGCCGCTTCGGCGACACCGACCGCTTCCTGGAGCTGCTCGACCGGATCCGGAGCAAGGCCCCGCAGGCCGGAGCCCGCTCCAACTTCATCGTCGGCTTCCCCGGCGAGACCGAGGACGACCTTGCTGAGCTGGAACGTTTCCTGTCCGAGGCGCGGCTGGACGCGATCGGGGTGTTCGGTTACTCCGACGAGGACGGCACCGAGGCGGCGGGCTATGAGCACAAGGTCGACCCCGAGGTCGTCGCGGAGCGTCTGGCCCGGGTCTCCCGGCTGGCCGAGGAGCTGACCGCGCAGCGCGCCGAGGAGCGGATCGGGGAGACAATCGAGGTACTGGTCGACCGCGTGGACGACGAGGAGGGGGTCATCGGCCGGGCCGCGCACCAGGCCCCCGAGACCGATGGCCAGGTGGCGCTCGCCATGGACGCCGTCGATGCCATGGACACCACACCGGCTCCCGGCCGTATGGTCGTGGCGAAGGTGGTGGCGAGCGAGGGAGTTGACCTCGTCGCCGAGCCTGTCGGAGACGGCAGGTGTACCGAGGAGGCGGGCAGATGAGCGGAGTCCCGGCCTCAGCCGCGAGCGGTCCCGCCCCGACGGCAGCCAAGCGGCCGGTCCGGTTGTGGAACATCGCCAACATCCTCACCATGATCCGCCTGTGCCTGGTGCCCGGATTCGTCCTGCTGATGCTGCACAACGGCGGCTATGACCAGGCCTGGCGCTCCTTCGCCTGGGCCGCGTTCGCGATCGCCATGATCACCGATCTCTTTGACGGTCATCTGGCCCGTACCTACAACCTGGTCACCGACTTCGGCAAGATCGCCGACCCCATCGCCGACAAGGCGATCATGGGCGCGGCCCTGATCTGCCTCTCGGCCCTGAACGACCTGCCCTGGTGGGTCACGGGCGTGATCCTCTTCCGCGAGGTCGGCATCACGCTGATGCGGTTCTGGGTGATCAGGCATGGGGTCATCCCGGCCAGCCGGGGCGGCAAGCTGAAGACGCTCGCGCAGGGGGTGGGCGTGGGGATGTACATCCTGCCGCTCACCGGGCTGCTGGCCACCTTCCGCTTCTGGGTGATGGCGGTCGCCGTGGTCCTGACCGTGCTCACCGGGCTCGACTATGTGCGGCAGGCGATCGTGCTGCGCCGGGCGGCTCCGGCCGGGGGGTCCGCGGAGTGAGCACGGCGGATCACGGGCCTGCGCGGGAGGTACTGGCGGCGCTGGAGCGGGACAACCGTACGGTCGCGGTCGCCGAGTCGCTCACCGGCGGCCTGGTCTCGGCCGCGCTGACCACCATCCCGGGCGCCTCCCGGGTGGTGCGGGGCTCGGTCACCGCCTACGCGAGCGAGGTCAAGCGCGATGTGCTGGGGGTGGACGCACTGCTGCTCGCCGAGCGCGGAGCGGTCGACGCCGAGGTCGCCCGGCAGATGGCACGGGGTGTACGGGCGCTGCTGAACGCGGACTGGGGGCTGGCCACGACCGGGGTGGCGGGTCCCACCCCCCAGGACGGCAAGGCCGTCGGGACGGTCTTCGTCGCGGTGCTGGGCCCCGGCGGCAGCGGCACCGTGCGCGAGCTGTCGCTGGCGGGCGACCGGGAGCGGATCAGGACCGAGAGCGTCGGTGCCGTCCTCGCGCTGCTGCTGGGCGAACTGACCGGGAACGCGGGGGCAAAGGATACGGAACACAACGGGGGGAATGGATGTTTGCAGCCCTGAGTGAACACGACATAGCTCCCCGCACGGCCGCACCCCGAGGCGGTACGGTGGGGCGTGAAGGATCCGGATTCGCGGTCCAAGGAGGGAGCCACCGATGATTTTGCTCCGTCGCCTGCTTGGTGACGTGCTGCGTCGGCAGCGCCAGCGCCAGGGCCGCACTCTGCGCGAGGTCTCCTCATCGGCCAGGGTCTCGCTCGGTTACCTCTCCGAGGTCGAGCGCGGGCAGAAAGAGGCGTCCTCCGAGCTTCTCTCCGCAATCTGCGACGCTCTGGACGTAAGGATGTCCGAGGTCATGCGTGAGGTGAGTGATGAATTGTCGCTTGCCGAGCTGGCGCAGTCGGCGGCGGCGAGCGAGCCGGTACCCGCGCCGATGCGGCCGATGTTCAACTCCGTGTCCGTGGCGTCCGTTTCGGGCGTTCCGGCGGAGCGCGTGACCATCAAGGCACCGGCGGAAGCCGTGGATGTGGTCGCGGCCTGACACCGTTCCAAAGCGTCTGGGCATTGTCACCCGGGGTCCCGGTCGAACCGACCGGGACCCCGGCGTTTTCGGGCCCGCTTTCCGTCTCTGTGCCATGGTGGAAAAACGGGAGTAAACGGATTCAGGCGCTGAAGAGGAGAAAGCGGATGTCTGTCGTCAAGAGCCCGTTGTCGGAACAGGATCGCAAGGTCGTCGGTGATGCACTGCAGGGTGCGCTCGTCGACTTGGTGGATCTTTCCCTGGTCTCCAAGCAGGTCCACTGGACCATCGTGGGACCCCGGTTCCTCCCCATACACCGGCAGCTCGACGAAGTCGTCGCATCGGCGCGCGAGCACGCGGACACGGTGGCCGAGCGCGCGTCGGCACTGGGTCTGGCCCCGGACGGACGGGCCGAGACGGTTGCCAAGACCAGCGGGATCGAGGCGATCGGGGGCGGCTGGAACAAGGACACGGAATCGGTGCGCATTCTTGTCGCGGCGCTCGCCGCCGTGATCAAGCGGATGCGCGAACGCATCCGGGCCACCGATGAACCGGACCCGGTCACCCAGGACCTCCTGATCGGGCTGACGGCCGACCTCGAGAAGCACCACTGGATGTTCCAGGCGGAGAACGCCTGAGCGGGCTCTCGCCCCCGCCCCGGGCAGGCGCCGGGTGGCGGGCGAGGCCCGGGGGCGGTCTCCTGGGGGCATGGACGAGCATCCGGTGGTCCGTTTCACCAGGGAGCTGATGGTGGTCTCGGAGCTCGACCAGCGGACCGCCGGTGCCTTTGTCCGGGCGGTCTACCAGGAGGGCATGCGGGAGGGGGAGCAGCGGGTGATCGTCGAACTGCACCGGCGCGATCGCACGATCGCGGAGCTCGAGCAGAAGCTGGCACGGCTGCGCGGGGAGAGTGGGGAGCCGTCCGACTGATGGTGGCCTCGGTGTCGGCCGAAGGAGGCAAGCCATGCTGTGGCGCGACATCCCGGGCTGCCGTCGGCCGCGTGGCCCGGTCCACCGGCTGCTTGCGCTCCTGGTCGGCGGTGTGTGGGGCTGGGCGACGTTCCGGCTGTTCACACAGCCGGGCGGCAGGGTCGGCATGGTGGAAGGGCTGGTGGCCGCCGGAGGCTGGGGGCTGAGCCTGCTGCCTGTGCACTGTGTGCCCCGGCCCGCGCGGCGGGAGCGCAGGCGCGGTGCCCGGCGGTGAGCTCGGGATGAGCCGGGCCCCGGGACCGCTTGGCGTTCACCCGGCCGGCCCAGGGGCTGGATCGCACTGGCTCAGGGCGCACGCAGGCGCAGTCCGCGCGGGGTGGCATGGAAACCCACGGATTCCAGGAGCGCGCCCAAGGGGTCGGTGAGTGCCGGGGAACCGTTGACGCGCTCGACGGTGACGGTGCCCAGCGCGCCCGCCCGGGCCTCCTCGGCCAGGGCCGCCGCCGCTTCCTGCAGCCGGGGACCGGGGCCGGCGGATTCTTCGCCGCCATCCGGCTGCGGCCAGGCCAGCAGGGTCTTGCCGCCGCGCTCCAGATAGAGGGCGAGCGCGCCGTCCACGAGGACCACCAGGGAGCCGGCCTTGCGCCCGGGCTTGTGGGAGGCGTCGCCGGGCGGATCGGGCCAGGGGAGGGCTGCGCCATAGGCGTTGGCCGGATCCGCGGCGGCGAGGACGACCGTGCGCTGCCGGGGCGGCTGCGCGGCCGCCGGGTCGCCGGTGCGCTCGGCGGGCCCGGTGTCGCCTGCCCGCTCCCGCGCCATGCTGATGGCGCGCAGCCGGTCGATCGCGCCCTCCATGGCGAACTGGGCGGCGCCCAGGCCCTCGACCACATAGCCACGGCGGGCCTGGCCGCTGTCCTCGAAGGCCGAGAGCACCCGGTAGGCCGCCGAGAAGCCGCCCTCCACCCCCTCCGCGGCGACTGCGCCCCTGGTCACCACGCCGTGCCGGTCGAGGAGCGTACGGGCCAGGGCATGGGCTCGGTGCGTGGGATCGGGGGCCCGGTCGGGCAGCAGGGACCAGCGGCCCGCGACCGTCGGCGGCCCGCCACGGCCGGCGGTGGGGCGGGCTGCCAGGGCCGTACGGCCGGTGAAGGCGCCATAGCGGCCGCGGGGGACCGCGCGCCTGGCGCGGTGTGCGGTGGACCCCGCGGTGCGGCCGGAGCCGAGGAGTGAACGCAGCGGTGCGAGCGTGTCGTTGGTGAGCCTGCCGGACCAGGCGAGCTCCCAGATCGCATCGGCGAGCCGGGCGTCCGCACCGGCGGAGCCGTCGAGATCCGGGAGCGCGGCCCGGACCCGCTCGGCGATCTGACGGAAGAACAGGCCGTAGCCACCGGAGAGCGCGTCCAGCACGGCGTGCTGCAGGGGGGTGAGCTCCAGCGGGTGCGGGGCCGGGAGCAGCAGCGGGGCCATCTCGGCGGGCAGCAGCATGAGCCGGCCGTCCTTGCCGGGCAGGGCTCCGGCGCCGGCCCACAACACCTCGCCGGCGGCGGTGAGTTCATCGAGCATCGCCGGGGAGAAGTCGCTCACCCGGGCCGGGAGGACGAGCTTCTCCAGGGCGGAGGCGGGGACGGGCACACCCTGCAACTGCTCGATGGCGCGCAGCAGTCCGTCGACACCGCGCAGCCGGTGGCCGCCGAGGTGCTGCCACTGGGGGAGGAAGGCGGCGAGCGCCGTGGGCGGTACGGGCTCCAGCTCCTGTCGCAGTGCGGCGAGGGAGCGGCGGCGCAGCCTGCGCAGCACGGCGGTCTCGCACCACTCCTGGCTCGGGCCGGTGAAGGCGGCAGGGTGAAGTGCTTCGTCCGAAGGGTGGTGGGCGCCGGGTGGGCGGAATTCGCCAGGGGTGATGCGGCCGTCCGCCGCGAGACGGTGCAGGGCCCCGTCGGTCACCGCCGGGCCCAGTCCGAAGCGGGCGGCGGCCTGCGCCGAGGTGAAGGGGCCATGGGTGCGGGCGTAGCGGGCGAGGAGGTCTCCGAGGGGGTCCTTGACGGGCTCGGTGAAGGCTTCGGGTACGCCGGTGGGCAGGGCCGTGCCCAGTGCGTCGCGCAGGCGCCCGGCGTCCTCGACGGCGGCCCAGTGCTCCTGGCCGGCGATCCGGACCCGGATCGCCCGGCGGGCGTCGGCCAGCTCCTGGGCCCACTCCGGCTCGGCGCCGCGCTCGGTCAGCTCGGAGCCGGTGAGGGGGCCCAGAAGCCGCAGCAGGTCGGCGACGCCCTCGGCGTCCTTGACCCGGCGGTCCTCGGTCAGCCACTGCAGCTCGCGCTCCAGCTCGGTCAGCACCTCCGCGTCGAGCAGTTCGCGCAACTCGGCCTGGCCCAGCAGCTCGGCCAGCAGCCTGGAGTCGAGGGAGAGGGCCGCCGCCCGGCGCTCCGCCAGCGGGGAGTCGCCCTCGTAGAGGAACTGGGCGACATAGCCGAAGAGCAGAGAGCGGGCGAAGGGCGACGGCTCGGGGGTGGTCACCTCGACGAGCCGGACGCGGCGCGCCTCGATGTCGCCCATCAGTTCGGTCAACCCGGGGACGTCGAAGACATCCTGGAGGCATTCGCGGACGGCTTCGAGGACGATGGGGAACGATCCGAACTCGCCCGCCACCTGGAGCAGTTGGGCGGCGCGCTGGCGTTGCTGCCACAGCGGGGTGCGCTTGCCGGGGCTGCGGCGCGGCAGGAGCAGGGCTCGGGCGGCGCATTCGCGGAAGCGGGAGGCGAACAGGGCCGAGCCGCCGACCTGGTCGGTGACGATCCGGCCGATCTCCTCCTGGCCGAAGACGACATCGGCGGCTGCGACGGGGGGCTGCCCGGTGTCGAACGCCGTGCCCTGACCGGCCGGATCGGTGCCGGGCGGCTCCGGATCCAGGCTCAGGAGGTCGGTGTCGGGCAGGCGCAGCACGATGCCGTCGTCGGCGTGCATCACCTGGGTGTCCACGCCGAACCGCTCGGTGAGGCGGGCGCCGAGGGCCAGCGCCCAGGGTGCGTGCACCTGGGCGCCGAAGGGGGAGTGGAGGACGATCCGCCAGTCGCCGAGCTCGTCGCGGAACCGCTCGACGACGATGGTCCGGTCGTCGGGCACATGGCCGCAGGCGCGGCGTTGTTCGTCGAGGTAGGAGAGGACGTTGTCGGCGGCCCGGGAGTCGAGGCCGGCGGCGGTGAGCCGCTCGCGCGCCGCCTCTGGCGGCCGGCCGCCGAGTTCGCGCAGGAATGCGCCCTGGGCGCGGCCGAGTTCGAGCGGGCGGCCGAGCTGGTCGCCCTTCCAGAACGGCAGCCGGCCCGGGGTGCCGGGTGCGGGGGTGACCAGGACGCGGTCGCGGGTGATGTCCTCGATCCGCCAGGAGGTGGTGCCGAGGGTGAACACATCACCGACGCGCGACTCGTAGACCATCTCCTCGTCGAGCTCGCCGACCCGCCGCCCGCCACCACCCCGAGTGGAGGCGCTTTGCGCTGCTGTGTCCGATGGGCCGCCGCCCTTCTTGGGCTCGGCGCCCGCCAGGAAGACCCCGAAGAGGCCGCGGTCCGGGATGGTGCCGCCGGAGGTGACGGCGAGCCGTTGGGCCCCCGGGCGCCCGGTGACCGTACCGGCCACGCGGTCCCAGACGAGGCGGGGGCGCAACTCGGCGAAGGCGTCGGAGGGATAGCGCCCGGCGAGCATGTCGAGCACCCCGGTGAAGGCGGACTCGGGCAGGGCGGCGAAGGGAGCCGCACGGCGCACCAGGGCCAGCAGTTCCTCGACGGGCCAGGGGTCCATGGCGGTCATGGCGACGATCTGCTGGGCGAGCACGTCCAGCGGATTGGCGGGCACCCGCAGGGACTCGATGGCCCCCTGGCGCATCCGCTCCGTCACCACCGCCGCCTGCACCAGGTCGCCGCGGTACTTGGGGAAGACCACGCCGGTGGAGACGGCGCCGACCTGGTGCCCGGCGCGGCCGACGCGCTGCAGCCCGGAGGCGACCGACGGTGGTGACTCGACCTGGACGACGAGGTCGACCGCGCCCATGTCGATGCCCAGCTCCAGGCTGGAGGTGGCCACCACGGCCGGCAGCCGGCCTGCCTTGAGGTCCTCCTCGACCAGCGCCCGCTGCTCCTTGGAGACCGAGCCGTGGTGGGCGCGGGCGAGGACCGGCGGCGCTCCCTTGGCGGCGCCGGACTCGGCCATCAGCTCGGCGGGGGAGTGGTGTTCGGGCAGGGGTTCCCCGGTGGCCCGCTCGTGTGCGATCTCGTTGAGCCGGTTGCACAGCCGCTCGGCGAGGCGCCTGGAGTTGGCGAAGACGATGGTGGAGCGGTGGGCCTGGACGAGATCGGCGATGTGCTCCTCGACATGGGGCCAGATCGAGGGCCGCTCCCGGTCGTCGCCCTCCCGCACGGGGGAGCTGCCCAGCTCCCCGAGATCCTCGACCGGCACGACCACCGACAGGTCGAACTCCTTGCCCGAGGGCGGCTGGACGATCTCCACCCTGCGCAGCGGCGAGAGATAGCGGGCGACCTCGTCGACCGGGCGCACCGTGGCGGACAGGCCGATGCGCCGGGCGGGGCGGGCGAGGAGGGTGTCGAGGCGCTCCAGGGACAGTGCGAGGTGTGCGCCCCGCTTGGTCCCGGCGACGGCGTGCACCTCGTCGAGGATGACGGTCTCCACTCCGATGAGCGCCTCCCGCGCGGCGGAGGTGAGCATCAGGAACAGGGACTCGGGGGTGGTGATCAGGATGTCCGGCGGCCGGGTGACGAGCGCGCGTCGCTCGCCGGCCGGGGTGTCCCCGGACCGGATGCCCACGCGGATCTCCGGCTCCGGCAGCCCCATCCGCACCGACTCCTGGCGGATGCCGGTGAGCGGGCTGCGGAGATTGCGCTCGACATCGACCGCGAGGGCCTTGAGCGGTGACACATACAGCACCCGGCAGCGCCGGCGGCGCTCGGCGGGCGGTGGGATGCTCGCCAGCCGGTCCAGCGCGGCGAGGAAGGCGGCGAGTGTCTTGCCGGAGCCCGTCGGTGCGACGACCAGCACATCGGAGCCCTCGCCGATGGCCCGCCAGGCCCCCGCCTGGGCGGCCGTGGGCGCGGTGAAGGCCCCCGTGAACCAGGAGCGGGTCGCGGGAGAGAACGCGGCCAGAGCCGAAGACCCCTCTCCCGCCGTGGTCGCCACCGAGTCGTCCGTCATGTCCCCCATCGTGCACCGCACCACTGACAATGCCCCGTCCCGGCAGGTCAGAGGCGGTTTCGGCCGGGGAAGCCCGTCGGCCGGAGCGGCTCGTCCAGGTGTTGGCCCGTCCAGATGTCAGACGGGGCGTCCATGGGCGCGCAGGGTCAGGAGCGCGTCGATGGTGGCCATCGGCCGGTGCTCCAGGGCGGTCCCCGGCGCCCATGCCCGTCCGCGCAGCGGCCAGCCGCCGTCCTCCTGCTGGGCGGCGGCGAGGAAGTCCAGCGACCGCTCGAGCTCCGTGTCGGTGAACCAGGCGCGCGCCAGTGAGCCGGGGGTGCGTGCGAAGTCGTGCGGGAAGTGGTGCTCACCGGGTGCGTATCCGTCCGGCACCGGGTGGTCCGCCATGCGCTCCGGGTCCAGCACGGCCAGCCGCTGCTCCCGTACCGCGCGGCCGAGCCGGTCGGCGGCCGCCTCCGCCCGGGTGCGGTCCGGGGCGCCGTCGAGGAACGCGACGGCGGCCTCGACCTCGTGCGGGTGGGTCCGCGCACCCAGGCCGAGGGCGTCGATCGCCGCCCAGCAGAAGTCGGTGGCGCGGAACAGCCAGGCGTGCCACACGGCGTTGCGGTGCAGCAGGCCCACCACGGGACCGGTGCTGAGCAGATCGCTCGGCGGGTCGTCCAGTACCGGGAGCCAGGGGGCGGCCGGGCAGCCGCGCAGCGAGGGGTGGAGTGCGGGCAGGGCGCCGTCGGGGGTGGAGACCGCGGTGAGGTAGCGGCAGACCCGCTCCGCACGGCGGTCGCCGCAGCGGCCGATCTCGTCCAGCACGCGCAACGCGTGTGCGGTGTGCAGGGGTTGGCTCACCGGGCCGCGGAGGTCGGGCTCCAGGGCGTGTCCATATCCTCCGTCGTCGCCCCGGTAGGCGGTCAGGGCCGCCTCCACGGCATCGGGGCTGCCGCCCAGGAAGTGGTAGGCGAATCTGCGTTGTTCGAGGACGCGGGCGGTGAGCCAGACGAAATGTTCGGCACGGACTACGGCGGATGCTCCGGATGGGGCCATGCACAAGACCGTAGGGCCGAATACGGCATCGGTCATCGGCTCATGCCCGGCTGCACCCGCAGGGGCGGGGGGCCGGGCGTACCGGGTTGACGTCCTCGGGCGGCAGCGGCGTCCGGGCCCCGGCGGAGGAAGCCGTACGCTGCGGGTATGAGGTTGACGGTCTTCTGGGAGCGCATGGCCGACCACTTCGGTCCGGTGTATGCCGACTCCTTCGCGCGCGATCATGTGATGTCCGAGCTCGGCGGCAGGACGGTGCACCAGGCGCTGGACGCGGGCTGGAACGCCAAGGACGTGTGGCGCGGGGTGTGCCGGGCGATGGAGGTTCCCGAGAGCAGGCGCTGACGCGGGTACGGTGCCGCCCGGCGGTACCGGCGCGGTCCGCTTGACATGAAAATCGAACATCCATTCTGATGGGTGTTCCGCCCCGGCCGGATGACGAACTCTCCGGACGAGATATCCACAGGTCAGGGCGGCGTCCGGGCCCGTTGTCAGTGGCAGGCGTTAGCGTCATGGACGTGAAGCGATCGACTCAAGCAAACCGGGTGGAACCCATGGCAGGCACGGACCGCGAGAAGGCGCTGGACGCCGCGCTCGCACAGATTGAACGGCAATTCGGCAAGGGCGCCGTGATGCGCCTGGGCGAGCGGCCCAATGAGCCCATCGAGGTCATTCCCACCGGGTCGACCGCGCTCGATGTCGCGCTCGGCGTCGGCGGGTTGCCGCGCGGCCGCGTGGTCGAGGTGTACGGGCCGGAGTCCTCCGGCAAGACGACCCTGACCCTGCATGCGGTGGCCAACGCGCAGCGCGCGGGCGGCACGGTGGCCTTCGTCGACGCCGAGCACGCGCTCGACCCCGAGTACGCCAAGAAGCTGGGCGTCGACGTCGACAACCTGATCCTGTCCCAGCCGGACAACGGTGAGCAGGCCCTGGAGATCGTTGACATGCTCGTCCGCTCCGGCGCCCTCGACCTGATCGTCATCGACTCGGTGGCGGCCCTGGTGCCGCGCGCGGAGATCGAGGGCGAGATGGGCGACTCGCACGTGGGCCTCCAGGCCCGGCTGATGAGCCAGGCGCTCCGGAAGATCACCAGTGCGCTGAACCAGTCCAAGACCACCGCGATCTTCATCAACCAGCTCCGCGAGAAGATCGGCGTGATGTTCGGCTCCCCGGAGACCACCACCGGTGGCCGGGCGCTCAAGTTCTACGCCTCGGTGCGCATCGACATCCGCCGGATCGAGACGCTGAAGGACGGCACGGAGGCGGTCGGCAACCGCACCCGCTGCAAGGTCGTCAAGAACAAGGTCGCGCCGCCCTTCAAGCAGGCCGAGTTCGACATCCTCTACGGCCAGGGCATCAGCCGCGAGGGCGGTTTGATCGACATGGGTGTGGAGCACGGCTTCGTCCGCAAGGCGGGCGCCTGGTACACCTACGAGGGCGATCAGCTGGGCCAGGGCAAGGAGAACGCCCGCAACTTCCTCAAGGACAACCCCGACCTCGCCAATGAGATCGAGAAGAGGATCAAGGAGAAGCTGGGCGTGGGCGTGAAGCCCGAGGCCCCGGGCGATGAGCCGGGCGCGGACGCGGCGGGCGCGGCCGTCGGCGAGCCGGCCAAGGTGCCCGCCCCGGCGGCCAAGCCCACGGGGAAGGCCGCCAAGGCGACGGCCAAGAGCTAGTGCCGCGGCCGATCCCATGACACGGCGAAGCGACTGGCCGGGGCCGTATGCCGGCGACCGTACGGGCGGTGGTGCCGCGTTCCCGTCGAGGGCCGGGGAAGTGGTGCCACCGTCGCCGGAGGAGCAGGCGCGGGCGATCTGTCTGCGCCTGCTCACCGGGTCACCGCGCACCCGTGGACAGCTCGCCCGGGCGCTGGCCAAGCGGGGGATTCCCGATGAGGTGGCGGAGGAGGTGCTGTCCCGGTTCGAGGAGGTGGGGCTGGTCGACGACGCGGCATTCGCCGGCGCATGGGTGGAGTCCCGGCACCACGGCCGTGGGCTGGCCCGCCGGGCGCTGGCGCGCGAACTGCGCACCAAGGGGGTGGGCTCGGCGGTGATCGACGAGGCGCTGGGGCAACTCGATGCCGAGCAGGAGGAGTGCACGGCACGGGAGTTGGCCGAGCGCAAGCTGCGCGGCACTCGGGGGCTGGAGCGGGAGAAGCGGGTGCGCAGGCTGGTCGGCATGCTGGCGCGCAAGGGTTATGACGAGGGGCTCGCCCTGCGGGTGGTGCGGGATGCTCTCGCGGCAGAGGGAGACGACCCCGAGCTGCTGGACGGATACCTTCCGGAGGGGTGAGCGGTGTTCCGCCGATGTCGGTTTCGTCCGGTGCCGGATTCCCCGGCTACCGCTGGGGGTGCTCCCGGGACGGACCGGATCGCCCATCCCTCTCCACCGGCAGTCCCGCCGCCCGCCAGGCCTGGAAGCCGCCCGCCAGATCCGTGGCCCGGTACAGGCCCAACCGCCGCAAGGACACGGCCGCCAGCGATGACGCATAGCCCTCGTCGCAGATCACCACCACCCGCAGATCATGTCCGGTCGCCTCCGCCGCGCGGTGGGCGCAGGCCGGATCCAGCCGCCACTCCAGCTCATTGCGCTCCACCACAAGCGCCCCCGGGATCGTTCCGTCGCGCTCGCGCAGCGCCGCATAGCGGATGTCCACCAACAGCCCGCCCCCGGCCTGGACTTCCGCCGCCCGGGCCGGGCCCAGGCGGTCGAGCTCCGCGCGGGCGGCGGCCAGCAGTTCCTCGACCCTCATGCCCACTCCTGCGGCCACTCCACCTGCTCCAGCCGCAGCACCTGCCCAACCCGGCTGTACCTGCGCATCATCGGCAGCGGCGGATGGTAGGCGTGCACGGACACCGCATGCCGTGACGACGCGTTGCACACCTGATGCACATGGTGCGGGCCGAATGCCCGCCCCTCCCCATGGGCAAGCCGCCGCTCGCGGTCGACACCATCCGCCAGCTCCAGCACCTTCCAGCCCTCGGTGGGCAGTTGGGCCGCCAGCGACTGCTCGATCAGCGCACCCGCCGCCGTCGCGAAGGCCCCGTTGGAGCCACCGTGATCGTGCCAGCCGGTACCCGAACCGGGCGGCCAGCCGATGAGCCAGGCCTCGCTGCCGCCCGGCCCCTCCAGCCGGATCCAGGTCCGGCCCTCGGGATCCAGCGGCAGAGCGGAAACCAGCGCCTCATCGGTGGCGGTGGCGCGTACAAAGCGCAGCAGATCGGCCGCGGAGGGCGCGCCCGACGGTGCGCCCGGGGCCTCGGGTGCGGCAGTGTGTACAGGAGCAGTGTGTACAGGAAGAGACAAGGGAACCGTCCTGGGAGATCGCGAGAGAGCACACGGCACCCGGCCGCGCGGCGAGAAAGCGGATCAACAGGACGGACGACAGACGCAGCCCGCGTAGCGGAGGAGGTCCACATGGACCCTCCGCCAGAAGCGCGCGCCGCTCGTTGTCACGCATCGGAGTCAATCACGACGGTACGAACCGGTCAACGCTTGGCCGTAGCCTCACTGGGCTCGCCGTCGAGCTCCGGGAGTTCCCGGTCACGGCCGGTGGCCCGGTCCGCCCGCCCCGGCTCCGCCGGACCGCCCCGCGCCGCATCCGCGCACGCGGACAGCTCCGCGGCCCGTACCCCGGCGAGCGCGGCCACCAGATGGCCGTCCGGCCGCACCACCAGCACCGTGTGCGCCGGGGCCCCTGGATAGCCCTCGGCGACCAGCAGCTCCGCCCGCATCGGCAGCGCGCCGACGGCGGCCGCCAGCCGGGGCATCAGCCCCGCGCCCAGCCAGTGCCGCCGGTCCCACACGCCCGTGCCCGGGGCGACCAGCACCACCAGCAGATCCCCGTTCAGCCGGTCGCGCAGCCCCACCGCCGACCCGTCCGGCGCGGTCACCGGCACATCCGTCACCGGTGCGCCGACACCGGTCTCCACCGGGACGGCATTGGCGGGCGGGGCCGCCGGAGCCAGGGCCGTGCGGGCATGGACCGGTGGCGCGCCCAACCCACCGCGCCCCAGCTGGCCTTCGGTGAGCAGCGCGTCATGCCCGCGTACGGCGCCCGGTACCATCGCGCGCCGTACGGTGCGCCAGCCGCCCTCGCCGCGCACCGCGGGCAGCGCCCGGTCGGCGGCCCGCAGCCGCGCCCCGACCGCCGCGCGCCGCTCGGCCTGGTAGCTGTCGAGCAGCGCTTCCGAGGCACCGTGATGCCAGGCCAACGCCAGCTTCCAGGCGAGGTTTTCGGCGTCCCGCAGTCCCTCCTCGACCCCTTGGACACCGAGCGCGCCCAGCAGATGCGCGGCATCCCCGGCGAGGAAGGCCCGCCCGCTGCGCCAGCGGCGCGCGAGCCGATGGTGCACGGTGTGCACACCCGTGTCCAGGAGGTCGTACGACGGAATGCCATCGCACCACATGGCCAGCGAGTCATGGACGAGGGTGAGCAGGGCGTCGGGAGTGACCAGTTCGCCATCCGGTGGCAGCAGCCAGTCGAGGCGCCACACCTCGTCCGGCAGCGGACGGGCCGTCACCTCTCCGCCGCGCACCGGAGACCGGTGCAGCACGGCCTCGCCGGGCCACGGCAGTTGGGCGCGCAGCGCGGCGACCGCATACCGCTCCACGGCTGTGCGCCCCGGGAAGCGGGCGCCCAGCAGCTTGCGCACCACGGATCGCGCGCCGTCACACCCGACCAGATAACTGGCCCGCCAGGACGGGCCGTTGTCGCCCCGGGTGCGCACGGTGAGCCCGTCGGCGTCCTGCTTGAGAACGGTCACCCGGCTGTCCGGAACGATCCGCACGCCCTCCTGGGCGGCGAGCGCGGCGCGCAGCTCCCGGGTCAGGACGTACTGCGGCAGGTGCAGCGGAGATGGTTCCCCGGCGCTCTCCCCGACGGAGAGGTCCACCGAGGGGTCCACCGAGGAGTCCACCGGGAGGTCTTCGGCTCCGTCCGGTGCCCGGGGGTCGTCCCCATCCGGTTCGGGGGGAGCGTCGAACGCCACCCGGGCCACCACCGAGCGGCGGCGCAGGGTGCGCCAGCCCGTCCAGCGGGCGCCGCCCGTGGTGGCGCACCCGAGCCGTTCCAGCATCCGGGCGGTGTCCGGCCGCAGCACGGCCGTGCGGGCCAGGCGCCGGTCGCCGTCCGTGCCGTCGGCCGGTGCCTCGTCCAGGACGACGACGGGTACCTGGCGGTGGGCCAGGGCCAGGGCCAGCGTGAGGCCGACCGGGCCGGCCCCGACGACGATCACCGGGTCCACGGTGCACCGGAGGGGAGAAGACGGAGGAGCGCGATCACAGAACGTATGCAACCCACTGCCGCTGCATGCGTCAAGTGATCAGTGCCGGCCGGGCGGTGCGCCGGTGGTGTGCGCCCCGTCGCCCGGGACCGGACGACGGGGCGTCAGCTGCCGCGGCCTCAGTCGGCCTTGGGGGAATCCGCGCCGGAGGCGCCCGGTCCGGCCTCATGAGCGCTGTGTCCGGGATCGGCCATGACGGCCGCGCCCGCGGCGACCAGTGCGGGCGGGGCACCCTTGCGCGAGCGCTGAGTGCGCCGTTCGACCCAGGTGGCCACGGAGGACAGCGCCAGGCACAGCAGGACATAGATCGAGCCGAAGACGATCACCATCGGGATGAAGGCATAGACGCCGTTCACCTGCACCGTGCCGAACCTCTTGCCGACGAACAGCAGCTCCTCGAAGAGGATGATGGAACCCAGCGAGGTGTCCTTGAGGGTCACCACCAGCTGGCTGATGATCGAGGGCAGCATCGAGCGGACGGCCTGCGGGACGAGGATGCCGGTCATCACCTGGGTCTTGCGCAGCCCGATGGCATACGCGGCCTCGCTCTGTCCCTTGGGCACCGCATTGATGCCGGAGCGGAAGATCTCCGCCTGGACCGAGCCGTTGTACAGCATCAGCCCGATGACCACCGCCCACATGGGAGTGGTGGTGAAGAACGCCGCGGCCAGCAGGAACATCATGATGAGCAGCGGCATGGCGCGGAAGAACTCCACCACCACCGTGGCCGCCCAGCGGACCGGACGGTGATCGGAGAGCCGGGCGACCGCCAGGAGCACACCGAACGCGAGCGAGAGCACCGCCGCCAGGGCGAACGCCTTGAGCGTCGTCCCCAGGGCATCCACGATCTGCTGTTGGGTGCTGGAGTATTCGTAGGCCTCCCACAGCCCGGACTGGAACTGCCCGGTGTCGTCGAGCCGGTGGACCACAAAGGCGATCAGGCCGAGGATCGCGAGGATGGACACCACGCCGTAGATCCGGTTGCGCATCCGTGCCTTGGGGCCGGGTACGTCATAGAGAACGCTTGCACTCATGCTTGTCCCTCGCTTCGCTCGGGCCCGCGCGAGCGCGGCACGCGCCTTTCGATGATGTGCTCACTGCGTTTGCTCATCGGGCCACCGCCAACCGGTTCTCCAGCAGCCGGAACAGGCCGCCGATCGCGAAAGTGATGATGAGATAGCAGATCGCGATCCAGAGGAAGATCACGTAGATGTTGTAGCCCGCATCGGCGTTGAGGGTCTTCTGCACGGAGCCGAGCTCGGAGACATTGAAGCCGGAGGCGATCGCGGTGTTCTTGGCGAGGGCGATCATCAGGCTGCCGATGGGCGGGATCGCGGTGCGGATGGCCTGCGGCAGCACTATCTGGCCCAGGGTCTGGGGGAAGGTCATCCCGATGGAACGGGCCGCCTCCGCCTGGCCCACCGGCACGGTGTTGATGCCGGACCGGACGGCCTCGCAGATGAACGCCGAGGTGTAGCACCCCAGGGCCAGCACGGCGAGCCAGAAGTCGTCCCAGCCCGTGAGCCCGAGCTGGGGCAGCCCCAGGGTGACGGCCAGGAAGAGCAGCACCAGCGGGGTGTTGCGCAGCAGCGTCACCCACGCGGTGCCGAATACGCGCAGCGCGGGCACCGGAGAGACCCGGAACCCCGCGATCAGGGTGCCCAGGACCAGGGCGAGCAGCGCGCTGAACGCCGTCAGCTCGACGGTGTTGATAAAGCCTTCGCGGAAGTCCGCGAAGTTGTCCGACAGAACGTTCACATCACTTCTCCGGGATCACATGGCGGGCTTCCGCGGCCGGCACACCCGGACTCCTGGGGCCGCTTCATCGCGGGCGGCCGGAGTCCGGGCGCGGGACCCGTCAGTAACGGTCGATGGCGGGCGGGTTCTGGGCGGGGGAGCCCGACAGGCCCAGGGTCGCGTCGAACGCCTTCTTCCAGTCGCCGTTCTTCTCATGGGCCTCGAGGGCCTTGTTGACCGCCTCGCGCAGTGCCTTGTCGTTCTTGTTCAGACCGATGCCGTACGGCTCCTTGGAGAACGGCTTGTTGATGACCTTCAACTTGCCCTTGTTCTGGGCGGCATAGCCCATGAGGATCGCGTCATCCGTGGTGACCGCGTCCACCGAGCCGTTGAGCAGCTGCTGGACGCACATCTGATAGGTCGACAGTCCCTTGACCTCGGAGGCGCCGTACTTGGATTCCTTGATCCGCTTGAGCGGGGTGGAGCCGGTCGCCGAGCAGACCTTCTTGCCCTTGACGTCTTCCGGGCCGTTGATGCTGGTGTTGTCCTTCTTGACCAGCAGGTCCTGGCCCGCGACGTAGTACGGGCCGCCGAAGGCGATCTGCTTCTTGCGCTCGTCGTTGATGGTGTAGGTGCCGACGTACAGATCGACGCCGCCGTTGGCGATCTGGGTCTCGCGGGCCTCGGACTGCACGGTCTTGAACGTGATGTGGTCCTCGTCGAAGCCGAGATCGGCCGCGATCATGCGGGCGATCTCCACGTCGAAGCCGGAGCGCTTCTTGGTGGTGGGGTCCTCGTTGCCCAGGTAGGGCTGGTCGGCCTTGGTGCCGATGGTGATGGTCTTGCCCTTGATCCGCTGGAAGACGGGCGAATCCTTGATGTCGGCCGAGGTGTTCACCGTGTACTTGGGCGGCGGCGGTGCCGACTTGCCGTCGCTTGCCTTGTCCTTGTTGTCGTCCGGGCTGCCCGACTTGCCACAGGCGGTCGCGGACGCGGTCAGCGCCAGTACCACGGTGGCCACCGCGGCGGTCTTGCGGAGCTTCATGGTGAACATCCTTTATGTCTGCCTGCGTTGCAAGGCGGTGAGTGCGGCGAGCGGTGGGGGAGGGTCGGGTGCCGGGGCCCGTGGGGTTCAGTGGTGCAGGATCTTCGACAGGAAGTCCTTCGCCCGGTCGCTGCGCGGGTTGCTGAAGAACTGGTCCGGCCGCGCCTCCTCGATGATCCGGCCGTCCGCCATGAAGACCACACGGTTGGCGGCGGAGCGGGCGAAGCCCATCTCGTGGGTGACCACGATCATCGTCATGCCGTCCCGGGCGAGTTGCTGCATGACCTCCAGCACCTCGTTGATCATCTCCGGGTCCAGGGCCGAGGTCGGCTCGTCGAAGAGCATCACCTTGGGGTCCATCGCCAGCGCGCGGGCGATCGCCACCCGCTGCTGCTGGCCGCCGGACAACTGCGCCGGGTACTTGTCCGCCTGGGCGCCCACGCCCACCCGGTCGAGCAGTGAACGGGCCGTCGTCTCGGCGGACTTGCGGTCCTTCTTGCGCACCTTCACCTGGCCAAGCGTCACATTCTCCAGGACGGTCTTGTGCGCAAAGAGGTTGAAGGACTGGAACACCATGCCCACGTCCGCGCGCAGCCGCGCCAGTTCCCTGCCCTCCTGGGGCAGCGGCCTGCCGTCGATGCTGATGGAGCCGGAGTCCGTCGTCTCCAGCCGGTTGATCGTCCGGCACAGCGTCGACTTCCCGGACCCCGAGGGCCCGATGACGACCACGACCTCGCCGCGCGCGATGGTCAGATCGATGTCCTGCAGGACATGCAGTGCGCCGAAGTGCTTGTTGACCTTGTCCAGGACGACCAGGGCGTCCGGGGCGGGGGCCGCTTCCTTGGTCACCGGTGCTTCGCTCATCGGCGTTCCTCGCTCCGTCCTCCAGTGGAATGAGAGGGACCCTAATGAGCCGCGCCAACCAGCGTCATTACATCTGAGCTGAAATTGAGCATAACGATCCGGCCGCAAACGGACACTCTATGTGAAGGGGGCGCGAGGGGTGCGCAGGGGGTACCGGCTGAGTAACAGAAGCCCCCGGCAGCCGGAATCCCCTTGACGCACCGGGCATCCATCGGCGTGGATGCGGTGTTGGAGCACAGCCGTGCGGAGGGGCCGATGAGACTGCTGCTGGTGGAGGACGACGATCACGTCGCAGCGGCGCTGTCGGCTGTGCTCGCCCGGCACGGCTTCACCGTCACCCACGCCCGTAGCGGCGAGGAGGCGCTGCAGGCGCTGCTGCCGGACGACGGCGCGCCGTTCGGCGTCGTCCTTCTCGACCTCGGCCTGCCCGATCAGGACGGATTCGAGGTCTGCGGCAAGATCCGCAAGCGCACCGGCACCCCCGTCATCATGGTGACCGCCCGTGCCGACACCCGCTCGAAGATCCACGGCCTGAACCTCGGCGCCGACGACTATGTGGTGAAGCCCTATGACACGGGCGAGTTGCTCGCCCGCATCCATGCCGTCGCCCGGCGCACCCCGCCCGCTGCCGGCGGGCGGGGTGCGCCGGGCGAGGTCTCCCGGGCGGCCCTGCGGCTGGGCCCGCTGACCATCGAACTCCCCAACCGCCGGGTCTCCGTGGACGGCTGCACCGTTCCGCTCACCCGCAAGGAGTTCGACCTGCTGGCACTGCTCGCCCAGCGGCCCGGGGTGGTCTTCCGCCGCGAACAGATCATCAGCGAGGTCTGGCGCACCAGTTGGGAAGGGACCGGACGGACCCTGGAGGTGCACATCGCCTCGCTGCGCTCCAAGCTGCGGATGCCCGCGCTGATCGAGACGGTGCGCGGTGTCGGCTACAAAATCGTCGTCCCCGCGGGATAGAGGTTCTGCCCGGCCGTGCGCACCCGACTCCTGCCGCTGCTCATCGTGCTCCTGGCCGGTGTGCTGCTCGCGCTCGGCTTCCCGTTGGGCGCGGGCATGGCCGCCGTACAGCAGCAGCGGGTGGTCGTCGACCGGATCGACGACACCGCCCGCTTCGCCTCACTCGCCCAGTACGTCGCCACCGGGTCGCCGGGCCCGGCCGCCGAGACGGACGAACGGTTCCTCACCCTTCGGGACGAACTCGACCGATACCAGAGCCTGTACGGCATACGGGCCGGGGTCTTCCTCCGCGATGGCAAGGCCATGGCAGCGGCTCCCGCCGGCTGGGGAGTGGCGTTCCGCGCCGAGGCGTTCCAGGAGGCCCTGGCCGGCCGCCGCAGCCATGATCCCGGGCAGGTCTGGCCATGGCAGCGCGACCGGCTCACCGTCGCCTCGCCCGTCATCCGGGACGGCGATGTGATCGCGGTCGTCGTCACCGACTCTCCCACCGGCGGTCTGCGCTCGCGGATCCTGCACCAGTGGCTGCTGCTCGTGGCCGGCGAGATGGCGGCGATGCTGCTGGCCGTCGCGGCGGCCTTCCGGCTCACCGGCTGGGTGCTGCGGCCGGTACGGATCCTCGACGCGGCCACCCACTCCATGGCGACCGGCCGGATGAACTCCCGGGTCGGAGCGGACAGCGGACCGCCGGAACTCCGGCGCCTGGCCCGGTCGTTCAATGAGATGGCCGACAACGTCGAGGACGTTCTGGAACAGCAGCGCGCCTTCGTCGCCGACGCCTCGCACCAATTGCGCAACCCGCTCGCCGCTCTGCTGCTCCGGATCGATCTCCTGGCCCTGGACCTCCCCGAGGGGCACGCGGAGGTCGCCTCGGTGCGGGCCGAGGGCAAGAGGCTGGCCCAGGTCCTGGACGACCTCCTGGACCTGGCGCTGGCCGAGCATGCCGCCACCGACCTGCGGCTGACCGACATCGCCGAGATCGTTACGGACCGGGTGGGCGCCTGGTCCCCGGTCGCCGATCGGGAGCGGGTCACCCTCGGCTATGCCGGCCCCTCGGCCGCGACGGGGTGGGCCGACCCGGTCGCGCTCTCCAGCGCGCTGGACGCGGTCGTGGACAACGCCCTCAAGTTCACGCCGGCGGGTGCGAGGGTGAACGTCACCGTCACGGTCGGCGGCGACAGCGTCGTCGTCACGGTCGCCGACGGCGGGCCCGGCCTCACCGAGGACGAACTCACCCGTATCGGCGACCGCTTCTGGCGCAGCGGCCGGCACCAGAACGTCACCGGCTCCGGGCTGGGCCTGTCCATCTCCCGCGCCCTGCTCGCGGCGGGAGGTGCGACGCTTTCCTTCGGGTCGAATGAGCCGCAGGGTCTGCGGGTGACCATCGGGGTGCCGCGTGAACTGCCTATGGCTTGACCGACACATAGTAGCGCCGTGCTCCCGCATGCAGTGGCAGCGGATCGGTGAAGACCGCCGTGCGAAGGTCCACCAGCTGTGCGGCATGCACCTCGGCACCGATCCGGTCCCGGCTGTCGATCACCGACCGGGTCACGCTCTCGGTGAGTTCGGGATCCGTGTCGTCCATGGTGACCAGCAGGTTGGCGACCGCGATCGTCTTCACGCTCTCCACGGCGGGCAGATCCGGATAGGCGTCCTGCGGCATGACGGCCGCCCGGTAGAAGCGCGCCTCACGGCCCAGCTCGTGCAAGGGGCCGATCAGGTCGCCGAGTTGGACGAGCCGGATCGGCATCCGGCGGCCGAGGAGCTGAATGGCGTTGGTGGGCAGCCCGCCGGACCAGAAGAAGGCGTCGATCTCGCCCTTCTGCAACAGCCCCGGCATGGTGTCGATGCCCATTTGTACGGGCTTGATGTCCTTCTCGAAGTCCAGTCCCGCGGCCTTCAACAGCCGCTTGGTGATGGGCTGTACCCCCGACCCCTGGGCACCCACACCCACCCGCAGCCCCTTGAGGTCGCGCACCGACCGTATCCGCGCGTCCTCGGGCACCACCAGCTGTATGTAGTCGTCGTACAGCCGTGCGCAGGCGCGCAGCCGCTGTCCGCCCGGCTGCCCCTGATTGCGGTAGTCGGCCACCGCATCGGCGGTGGCCAGGGTGAAGTCCGCGGCACCGGAGGTGAGTTGGCGCAGGTTGTCGAGAGAGCCCCGGCTGGGCCTGAGCCGTACGTCCAGGGCCGGCAGATCCTGTGCGAGGTCCTCCTTCAGGAGGTCGCCGTACCTCGCGTACACCCCCGTCTGCACACCGGTGGCGATCGAGATACGCCCGCTCGGCGCCGGCCCCTCGGGCTGCATGGTCAGGAACCACATCAGCAGGGTGAGCACCACGGCTGCCGCCGCACCCGCTTGTACGGCGCGGCGCCTGCCGATCTGCGGGAGCCGGGGAGCCATGGGCGGATCCTGCCAGCCAGGTCACCCGGGGGCTAGGGGGTGTCCGATGGTCGGCACGGGCCCTGATCCGGTGCGGGGGCACCGCGCACCGGCTTCCTCCGCATCGCCCACCACGCACACCGGAACACCTCAACTGCGCTTGGCTGAAAGAAAGCTGACCGAATCCTCCCCGGCGGCAGGCGAATGGAACATACTGACCAGCCGGGAACCGGAGGAAGGAGAGTGCATGATTGACGACCTGCCCGAGCAGGTGCGACAGGTATTCGAAAGGGGGTTGACCTGTGAGGTGACCACCGTGGCGAAAAGCGGTCCGGTCACCTTTCCCCTCATGGCCTTGTGGAAGCCGGGCCGTGGGGAGTTCGACCTGGTAACGGGCATCGGCCTGCCCAGGAAGCTGTACAACATCCAGCGCGACGACCGGGTTTCATTGCTCTTTTCCGAATTCGCCGGCAGCGGGCTGCACTCACCGCCCGCCGTGCTGGTACAGGGCCGGGGACGGGTGCCGGACGAGGTGCTCGGGGTGGCCGGACTTGAAGACTTCTGGGAGGAGTTCTTCCGGCGCAAGCCCAACGCCATCGACGCCCTCGCGCTGAATCCGGCCGCCCAGCAGGCAGTTCCGCCCGGATTCCTCTGGCGCGTTCGCATCACCGTCACCCCGGAACGGGTCTGGGTCTACCACCGGGACCCGAGCGGTGAACAGACCCTGGAGCGTGTGGCATGAACCTGTGGGATGAGATCGACCAGAGCCTGCACCTGTTCGCCCGTACCGTCCTGACCTTCACCGACATCGACGGTTATCCGTTCAGCGTGCGCACCTATGCGCGGCAGGATCGCCGGGAGAACGTCTTCCGCATCACCATGCCGGAAGGTGTGCCGGCGGCCTCGGGGCCGGCGTGGCTGCTCTGGCACACACACGATGACAACCTCGACGTCCAGCACACGCTCGCCGTGCGCGGTGAACTGGTGGACGAGGACGGCTGCTGGTTGGTGCGTCCTGAACGGGTCATGTCGCAGAAGCACGGGCCGGAGGACGCCGACCGGGCGAGCGACCGCTATCTCCGTGACCGGGGGCTGGCGGTGCCGGACGACTTCCCGTGGGCGGATCTCGAGCCCCTGGCGCGCCAGGTCAAGCAGCGGCTGGGCAGGGACTGACGGGTTTCCCGAGGCCGCCGGCCCCCCGCCCTACCGGGTCCGGACTAGCCCCGTGATCTGCCGTGGTACGCCTGGACACAGGCGATTCCGCTGGGCAGCCGCCGCACGGTGACCTCGTCGAACCCGACGGACCCGAGGAGCGCGGTGAACTCGGACGCGCTGCGCTCCCGGCCGCCGTCACCGCCGAACAACGACAGCATGTAGAGGTCGAGCAGACCCGCATACCGGTAGCCCGGGTCCGTGCCGCCTTGTTCGGCGGTGACGAGGTCGATGATGAGCAGGGTCGCGTGCTCCGGCATGGTGTCGGCGCAGACGCGGAGCAGCCGCGCCGCATCCCGGTCGTTCCAGTCGTGCAATATATGGGACAGGAGATAGGCATCTCCGCCGCCGGGCACATTCCGGAAGAAGTCGCCGGACTCCGTCGTGCAGCGGTGGGTCAGCTGCTGCTCCGCAATGAATTTTCTGGCCAGTTCGGCAGTGCCGGGGAGTTCGAAGAGAACCCCATGGGCATGGGGATTCCGATGGAGTACATGGGAGAGCAGAGTGCCCTCACCGCCACCGATGTCCACGATGTTCCGGTATTCGGAGAAATCCACCTGCGAGGAAATCTCGCCCATCTCCAGTGCGAGTCCCTCGGCTTGCGAGGCGCTGAATGTCTCGCGAACCCCTGAATTACTTTCCAGATAGGTGAAGAAATCCATGCCGAAGATGTCGTCGAAGACCGGCTTACCGGTCCGGACGGTCTGTTCGAGACCGGCCCAGGCCGCGCCGACAACACCGGAGAGCAACTGGGCCGAGGGGTGTGCCGAGGCGGGTGCGTCACGGCACAGGGTGCGTCCGAGAGGGGTCAGTCCGTACGCATCCCCGGGCATCTCCCGGAGCACGTCGTGCATCGCCAGTCCGCGCAGCAGCCTGCGCAGCGACGGAAGGTCGGTGCCGGTCTCGGCGGCGAGCTCCGCAGTGGGCCGCGGACCATTCGCGAGGAGATCCGGGATGCCGAGCCCGGCCACCAGGCAAAGGGCCCTGGACGCGAGTTGACCGAAGAGCATCCGCCGCATTCTGCTTGCATTCTCCAGCTGTTCCTCACTTGCTTCGGCCACGCGGACCCCCTGGCTGGTGAAGATGAATCGACAGGATTCTCCGGTCGGGAGGAGTGTAACGTCCGGCGTCTGTCCGCCGGAGACTTCCGACCCATCTCCGAAAGAATTCCGACAGAATTCCGACTGAGCTGCCAAGTATCCCGTTTCGGGACGCCCGGGGCGTCTCGCTATGCTGCGCGCACTGAACCCAGCCTGGGAGGCCCATATGGTGAACGGCGGTTTTGCAACCGATATTTCTGAATGGATCGGGGTTGTCGGAGCGCGGACGCATAATCTCCGCGATATCAGTGTGCGCATCCCCCGCGGCAGGATTGTGGCCTGCACCGGAGTGAGCGGCAGCGGCAAGACCTCGCTGGTGATGGACACCGTCCACGCGGAGGCGCAGTTGCGCTACCTGGAGGGCTTGTCGCCCTTCGTCCGGCAGTACGTCACGCCGAGGGACCGGCCGCGGGTGGACAGGATCACGGGGCTGACCGCGACGCTCGCGGTCGACCAGCGCAAGTTGAACCGGAACGTAAGGTCCACATTGGCGACGTTGACGGGGATCGACGCCTATCTGGGTCTCGTCTACTCGAGGCTGCCCCGGTTCGCGCCCGGGTGGCAGGAGGCCGGCGAAATGTTCTCCGGGGCCACCTTCGACCGGTACAGCCCGGAAGGGGGCTGCCCGGCTTGTCATGGTTCCGGTGGAACTCTGCACGCGGACCCTGATCTCATCGTGCCCGCACCCGAACTGCCCCTGATGTCAGGGGCCTCGCCCTGGTTCGCGAAGCTGATTTCGCCGGAGCAGGCCGCTGTTCCCGCGCTGGCGGACCACTACGGCGTCGACCTCGACGTGCCATGGCGGGAGCTGCCCGAGAGGTTCCGTACCGCGTTGTTGCACGGTACGGGCGACGAGCCGATCCAGGTGAGCATCAGGATCCCCAACAAGAACTCCGATGCGGAGTGGACCTACAACAACAACGGGCCTTTGCGGGGCGCCTTGGCCGAGGTCGAGCGGCTGTTCGCGGCCGCGGCGACGGACAGCGCCAAGCATCGCTATGTGAAGTTCATGCGGCATGTGCCGTGTCCGGAGTGTGGCGGCAGCGGATACGGTCCGGCCGCGCGCCACGTCCGACTGGGTGGGCTGACCTTTCTGGACGTGGTCGGCCTTCCGGTCGGGCAGCTCTCGGCCTGGGTGGGCCGGCTGGCGGACGAACTGTCCGAGCAGCAGCGGCAGGTCGCGGACACCTTGCTGCCGGACATCTCCGCCCGGCTGGACCTGCTGGGACTGCTGGGGCTGGCGCACGTCCAGCTCAGCCGGCCCGCACCGTCGTTGTCCGGGGGTGAACTCCAACGGGCCCGGCTCGCGGCACAGTTGAGCACCGCGCTGACCGGTATCATCTTCGTCCTCGACGAACCCAGTTCCGGACTCCACCCGGCCGACAAGGAATCGCTGTTCGGCATTCTGGAGCGCCTGCGCGACAGCGGGAACACGGTCCTGCTGGTGGAACACGACCCGGAGCTCATCGCCTGCTCCGACTGGGTGATCGACATCGGTCCGCACGCCGGGCGGGAGGGCGGCCGGCTGATCGCCTCGGTACCGCCGGCCGAGCTCAGGGACCTGCCGGAGTCCGTCACCGGTGCCTACCTCGATCCCCGGGCGAAGCGGGCGGTCCGGGCCCGGCGGACGACGGACCCGCACACCGGCCGGTGGCTGACCCTCACTGATGTGGCGGTACACAATGTCCAAGTCGACGAGGTGCGGTTCCCGTTGAACCGGCTGTCCTGCATCACCGGCGTCAGCGGCAGCGGCAAGAGCAGCCTGCTCCACGGGGGGCTCGTGAGCGTGGCCCAGGCCTCGGCCGGGGATGGCGGCGGGGCCGTGGGACAGGTCGACGGCCTGGAGTACGTGGACTGGACGGCCGTGGTCGACCAGGACCCCATCGGCCGGACCCCCCGCTCCAATCCGGCCACCTACACCAAGGCGTTCGACCTCATCCGCGCGCTCTTCGCGGACACCGCCGCCGCCCGGGACCGCGGGCTGAAGGGGTCGGCGTTCTCCTTCAACTCGGCGGGCGGCCGGTGCGAGCAGTGCCGTGGATACGGCCGCCGCCTGGTCGAGATGCACTTCCTGCCGGACGTATGGGCGACCTGCGAAGCGTGCGACGGGCGCCGGTTCCTGCCCGGGGTACTGGACGTGACCTACCGGGGGCTGGCCATCGACGAAGTGCTGGCACTCACCGTGGACGACGCCGTGGAGGTCTTCGACCAGCCCCGCACCCTGGTCGAGACCCTGCGGGCGATGCAACGCGTCGGCCTCGGCTATCTGAACCTCGGTCAGAGCGGCACCGAGCTCTCGGGAGGCGAGGCGCAGCGGCTCAAGCTGGCCACCGCGGTCATGCGCGGCACCAGGGGGCGCGGCCGGGGCCTGGTGATCCTGGACGAGCCCGTCACCGGGCTGCACCCTGCGAATGTGCAGCGCATGGTGGACACCTTCGAGCTGCTGCTGGAGCACGGCAACACGGTCGTGGTCGCCGAGCACGACCTCCACTTCGCAGCCTGTGCGGACTGGATCCTGGACATGGGGCCGGGCGCGGGCGCGGACGGCGGCAGGCTGATCAATCAGGGCGACCCATCGGCCGTCGCGCGTGGTGACGGGCCGACCGCCGTCCATCTGCGCCGGCTGCGGCACCTGCTCTCCTGACGAATGGGGGGCGGACCGTCGCCGGCCGGTCATCCATAGGTCAACCGGAGGTATTCGAGCAGTTCGGGGAATTCCGGCTGCTGCAGGAAGTGTCCCGCCCCCCTGATCTCGAAGGTGGTGGCGTCCAGTTGGTCGGCGATCAAGTGGAACTGGCGCTGCGGGATGAAGGGGTCGTCATCGCTGTGGAACACCGCGACCGACTCCTGATTCCGCCGGGCGGCGGCCCAGTCCCATGACGTGTCGAAATAGCCGCTCTCTCGTTCGAGGGCGTCGTCCAGGCCGGTGTACGGACACAGCAGCACCGATCCCCTGATCCGGTGTTGTTCGGCGTAGCGGATGGCCGCCACCGCCCCCGAGGACCAGCCGAGCAACACGTCGTCGGGCCCCGCTTCGAGATGGTCGTGCAGATAGGCCAGCCAGTACTCCTTGCGGGCGGCGATCGAGTCCGGAAACGTTCCGAAGGAGGTGTCGAAGCCGAGGACGCGTAGTTCGTCCCGCAGCCAGCGGGTCCATGCCGTGGCCCAGTGCATGGTCCGGTTGCCATGGATGTAGATGATGCGGGGGGACTTCCCCGAAGGGCCCTGAGCGAGGGGGTGTTCACCCGTACCGTCCGCCTTCATGACACCGGAACCGGGCGAAGGACGAACAGCCACTCCAGTGGATGGCCGAAGGGAACCTCCCGGCTGATCTCGTATCCGGCGTCGAGGAACATCCGGCGCTGATCGTCGTGTGTCCGGAGGTCGATTCCCGTGCAGTCGTGGAAGAGCTGGTAGGCCAGGGTGAACAAGGGCGCGGGCCGCTCCGGGTCCGGCCGTGGCTCACGGAACCCGTCGGCCAGCACGGTGTGGCGGGCCGCCGGGAACGCCGCGCGCAGCGCCTGCAGAAATGCCCGGTTGCCGATCTGCCGTCCGACGAAGTGGTGCAGGATGAAGTACGAGGTCACCAGGTCGGCGTCGGTCACCTGGGGGAAGCTCTCCGGTGTGCCGACCACATCCGCGAGGTCACCCTGGATGATCGTGATGCGGTCGTCCAGCCCCGCGTGCTTGACGTTCTCGCGGGCGAGCTGGCACGCCTCGGTGCTCAGGTCGACGCCGATACCGGTCGTATGGGGCCGCGAGCCGACCAGGTGGATCAGCCGGGCAGCGGCTCCGCAGCCGATATCCGCCACCTTGCGGAAGTCCAGGCCGCCGACGGCCTCGTCGAAGATGGGCTGCTGGAAAGCCCAGTTCTGCGCGCACCCCATCGCGGTCAGATGGCCGTCCTGGAGGATCGACTCGCCGAAGACGTCGTTTCCGGCGGCGATCGAGTCGAGGTGCCGGAAGACCTCGCCGAAGCCTCCCACGGCGGTGGTGAAGTACCCGCGGATGCGATATGCCTCGCGCCCGCGTTCGGTGATGCCGACCAAGTCCGGCTGCCGTTGATGGTCGACGAGGCCGATCCGGTGCGCCGCGCTCAGCAGGGAGCGCAGCACACCCCGGTCCGCTCCCGTGGTCTCGGCGAGTTGTCGCAGGGGCATCGGCCGGTCCTCGGCCTCAAGCGTGTCGAACACGCCGGTCATGGTCAATGCGTACAGCACATGAGTGCCGATGAATCCATTGAGGAGGTCGGCCGCCGGCACGTCCACCGGCAGGCCGACCTGATCGGGATTCGGCGGGATCTGAGGTTCTGCCATCAGTGAGCTCCCATCGGGCGCCGGCCGGGTCGTGCCGGGAAACACGGAATGTGAGGGTCACCGCGCTGTCGGTGCATCACGGAGGGGCGGGGGGGGCGGGGGGGCCCCGGGGGGGCCCCCCCCCCCCCCCCCCGGCGCCGGGGCCCACGTTTGGGGGGTTTGGCCCGGGGGGGCGGGCTGCGGGGCAGGCGGGGCAG
>NZ_JBDJPF010000063.1:0-44406 GCF_054957865.1 Streptomyces xingningensis | reverse complement strand
AGTCAGAGCACTGTGATCCGCCCTGGCGGCGAATCGCAGCCCCTTGCCCTGCTCCACAGGCATCCGATTCCTCCCCCGCCTGAAGGCGGGGGTCTCCTCGGAGACATCTGATGAACGCGGCGAGCATGACCTCCTCGTAGGGCACACCGAGCGCGTCGGCGAGTTCGCGTTCCAGCGGTCCCTGGGCCGTCGTCCATACGGTGCCGAGTCCCCGGGCCCGGGCGGCGAGCATGAAGCTCCAGACCGCTGGGAGGATGGATCCCCAGGTCATGGACTGGTCCAGGACGGAGGCGCGGTCCGTTCGGCCTTCGATGGCGGGGATGACGTAGGCGGGTACCCGGTGGATGTTGTCGTAGAGGTGCCGCAGGCCCTCGGAGATGCGTTCCATGGAGCCGGGGTGGGCGAACATGCGTTTTAGGTCGCGCTCGGTTGGCTGCTGCCCGCTGCCGATCGTCAGGGATCGGCGGAAGATGTCCGCGACCGTGTGACGGCGGTCGGGGTCGGTGACGAGGATGAAGTGCCAGCGCTGGCGGTTGCGTCCGGTGGGCGCCTGGGTGGCCAGGTCGACGCATTCCTCGAGCAGAGAGCGTGGGACCGGGCGATTGAGATCGAGGCGTTTGCGCACCGCGCGGGTGGTGGACAGGAGTTGGTCGGGGGTCAGGTTCAGGGTCACTGGGGATTCCTTGGGCGAAGACCTATGTGGGCGAGGGTGGCGCCGAGGAGGGAGAAGCCGCCGGCGGTGAGGAAGGCGAGCCGGTAGCCGGCGAGTTCGGAGGTGCCGAGCGTCATGACCGAGGCCAGGAGGGCCACCCCGAGCCCGGCGCCGATCTGGATGGACGAGGTGATCAGTCCGGAGGCCAGGCCCTGCTGTTCGTCGGGCAGGCCGCTGACGGCCGCGATGTTGAGGCTGGGAAAGGACAGGCCGTTGCCCACGCCGTGGACCAGCAGCGCCGGAAGCAGCACACCGGCGTAGCCCGCGGTGCTGTCGGCCCGGAGGAACAACAGGATGCCGGTGGCCTGGACCAGCATGCCCAGCGAGGCCGTCCGGCCCAGCCCCCAGCCGGCGATCAGCCGTCCGGACAGGTTGGCGGTGACCACGATGGCCAGGCCCATGGGGAGGATGCCCAGCCCGGTGGTCAGCGCGCCATAGCCGCGGACCTTCTGGAGGTAGAGAACGGCGGCGAACTGCCAGCCGATGGTGGCGCAAGCCCAGGCCAGCGCGGCGAGGTTGGCAGCGGCCAGGGTACGGGTCCGGAGGATGGGCAGCGGGACGAGCGGCGAGTGCTGCCGTCGTTCGATGACGGTGAAGGCGACCAGGAGGAGGAAGGCGGCGGCGCCTGCCGGCCAGTTGGCCTCGGTCAGGGCGTACACCAGAAGGAGCACTCCGCCGGTGACGGTGACCGCGCCCGCTCCGTCGAAGCCCCGGGGCCGGTCACCGGACCGGTCGTCCCGGGCCAGCACCATCGGGGCGAGGATCAGGACGAGCAGGGAGATCGGGACGGGGAGGAAGAACACCAGCCGCCAGTTGACCTCGGTCAGCAGCCCGGAGGCGATGAGGCCGCCGCTGTATCCGGTGGCACCGGCGAGTGCGTACCGGCCGAGCGCACGGTTGCGTTGGGCGCCTTCGGTGAACGTGGTGGTGATGAGCGACAGGGCAGCCGGCGCTGTGAGTGCCGCGGCCAGTCCCTTGACCACCCGGGTGACGACCAGCGGCCAGCCCTGCGAGAGCAGACCGCCGACCAGGCTGGCGGCGGCGAACACCGCCAGCGCGAGGAGGAACATGCGCCGGCGGCCGAAGAGGTCCGCCAGCCGGCCTCCCAACAGGAGGAAACCGCCGTAGGCGACGGCGTACCCCGCTACGAGCCACTGAAGGGTGCCCTCCGACAGTGCCAGGTCTCGTCCGATGGCGGGCAGCGCGACCCCCATCAGGGACAGGTCCATCGAGTCCAGGAACACCGCGGCACATAGCAGTGCCAACGCCACGCGTTGGCGCCCATCGGGCTGGTTCATGACAGGACAACTCCATCCGATCATAGATAGTTGCTCTGCAGATGATTGGCGAGCATATGAGTATCGACGATCGAAGGTCAAACAATCGGGATGCAGATCATTCCTGGTAGGGTGACGGCACAGAGGAGGGAAGCCCTATGCCACCCAAGGCCGCGCAAGTGAAAGCCGCCTATTTCCCCCAGCTCGCCGCGGAACGCCTGGACATCGCCCTGTGCCGGGCCTCTGCCGCGGTCGCCCGCGCCGCGGATGCCCGGGCGCAGGAGGCCGGGCTGGGTGTCGGGCAGCACCTGGTGCTGAAGATGCTCGCGGAGGTCGGCCCGTGCTCACAGCGCGTCCTCAGCGATGAGCTGCGCATCGACCGCACGGTGATGGTCGGCATCTGCGACAGCCTGGAGCAGGCCGGCCAGGTACGCCGCGAGCGGGACGCCGGGGACCGCCGGGCCTACGCGGTCACCCTCACCGACTCCGGCCGGCAGCGACTCGCCCGTGCCGAGCGTTTGGTCCCCGGGTTCCTCGACGACACGTTCGCAGCCCTCACGCCCGCCGAGCGCGGGCAGCTCTCCGAGCTCCTCGGCAAGCTGCTCCGGCCGCGCACCTGACGCACTTGACGCACCTGACCAAGGCCGCTCACCCTCGCAACTCCCCCCGCTCGGCGAGCGCTGCGGCATGGGGTGCCCAGTGCATGGGGTGGCTCCTACTGCGGCTGTAGCCGGGTCTGTTCGGTCAGGATGAGGCGACCGCATACGCGGTGCGACGGGTGATCTCCCTGCCGTGTGACAAGTAGGGGACGCCGCCACCTGATGTGATCACCTCAGCAGCGGTGAGGATCCGCCGGTGCTGATGGGGACGGATGCGTTCCTTGAGTTCCGTGGGGCCTAGGAAGGCGAATGCCAGAACTTCCGGTCCTGTGTGGGGGGTTGGGGTGGGCGGCAGCTTGATCGCCTTGATCTGCTCCGTGCGGAGCGTGCCGCACTCGAAGATGAAGGTCGTGTCTCCGTCCGGGGCCTCTGCCGAGTTGACGATGGAGTGGTCAACGAGCAGGACTCGGCGCGGAGTTACCTGCAACTGGAGTGTACGGCGCACATGGTAGGTCAGTGCGTCGACCGGCGATTCGCCTGCCAGGGCGGTTCCGCCGGGGAGCGTCCACTCCTGTTGGTGGCTGACCTTCAGCATGAGCAGCCGACCGGCCTTGTCGGTGATGTGCGCGAGCGCGGTGAGGCGGTGGCCGGGGTGTGTGGTTTGTGCGGCGTGGGTTTGCATTGGGTGCGCGCTTCCTTGCGTGAGTTGGAGGTGCCCCTCCTTGCTGGGGCTGGGCAAGGGGGTGTTTCTCTGTGTCTTCCAGCAAGCTGGCCCAGGCGCAGGGGGAGTTGTGCCCCACCACCGGCGTGGCGGCCATGCCTGGTGAGAGGTTCGGAGGGGGCGATGCAGGGGAAGTTAGCGCCCTTCAGAGGTGGTTGCAAGAGTGCACCGGAAAATAAGTGCACCGGCATATGCCAAAAGCCCCTCACCTGCGAAGATGAGGGGCTTTCGATTACGGAGGAGCACTAGATCAGGTGGTCGAACTCCCCCGCTTTGACGCCGAGGACGAATGCCCGCCACTTGGCGCGCGTGGTGGTCACGATCGCGTTGGGAGCATCGCTCTCCCGAATCGCAATGTTGTCGTCACGCTCCCCCGCTTCCACGCACTCGTCTCTATCCCCAGAGAAAGAGGACTTCTTCCACTTGACTTCCGACATCTCCATGCCTTCACAGTTGATTTGCGATGTTGCGGACGAAATCCCTCGAATCCTTTGGGGAGAGGGACGTCTTTTTGGCATACCCCAGAATGCTGCGGTAATTTTCTAGATGTGACTCGGCGTCGAGGAATAGTGAGCCGTGAGCGGTGTCGATCTGCACGGTATCCAGCTTCGGTACCGCGCCCGCGGCGTATGTGGCAGATGTGTTCGCCCCGGGGAACGAGCCAGCGGCGAAGGGAATTACGCGGATAGTGACACCCTCATGAGTACTGACCTCGTTCAGCCGTTCAAGCTGACGGCGCTGTCCGTCGGTGCCGGCGTGAAGCATTCGTAGTGCTGCTTCGTGAATCACGAAAGTACAAGGCGTGGCCGGGCGTCGCTGCATGACGCACTTCCGTTGCATTCGGTGTGATACGCGGCGTTCTACTTCTATTGGGGCGAGCGGTGGCACCGTGTTTCCGAACAAGCTGCGTGCGTACTCCTCGGTCTGGAGGAGACCTGGGATGTACACGAATTGCAAGACGGTCAAGCTGGATGCGTGATACTCCAGCTCTGCGAGATCCAGCGCACTGGCGGACAGGGTTCCCCGATACTCCTCCCACCAACCCTTACCCCGCTCTTCGGCTATGGCAACTAGCCCATTCACGTATTCGGCGTCCGGGCATGCATAAATACTGGCAAAGGTCCTGATTCGTTCCCCGCTCAGGCCCAGCCGCCCGGCCTCGGTATTGCTGATACGGGTGCGATCGGCCCCCAGTTCCCTGCCGGCTTCCACAGGCGATAGGCCCGACTGGTCGCGCATCTTTCGCAGCTCGGCGCCAAGTCGCTGCTGCCGTGCGGTCGGTGCCGCTCTTGGTGGCATGCCCGCTCCCTCCCTGATCTCGTGCGCACAGTGTTGCGTGTGTTCTTCCGGCAGGTCTAGCCGGTGCATAAATTTACCGAACGTGTTGCACTGGTTCCCCGGATCGCCTTATGGTCCTTCCAGCACCGCGCAGCGCCCGCCGGGAAGACCCGAAGTGCAGCCACCTGCATGCCAGTTGACGGCATCCCGGGAGGTGGCCAGGCCACGGACGGCGGCGAACGCGGGACCAGACCGCGAGGGAGATGACCTCATGAGTACAGCCATGCTCGGCAGTCCCCGCACCACCAGCCAGGACCGCCTGTCGGCCTCGTCCTACCGCCTCACCGCACCCGCCGCCGCTTCAACCGCGAAGGTCGCCCGTGATTTCGTCCGGGCCATACTGGCCGACCACTACCCCGCGCTGATCGAGGACGCCCGCGTCTGTGTGTCCGACGCGGTGGCTCACGTCCTGACCCGCATGACCGGCCCGTATCTGCACGTCGACGTATCCGTGCGTCTGTTCCGTATCCTCATCGCCGTCCGGAGCGACGACCGCACCGGAGGAGGCTCGTACGGTGAACTGCGGGCCCAGGCCAAAGGCTTGGTGCTCGTCCGCCACCTCTCGTCGTCCTCTGGCGTGGCATGGGCCTGGGATGCGCGTCGCCGGGTTGTCAGTAAGTGCGTCTGGGCCGAGCTGCGTGCCGATGCGGTGATCGCGTGATCAAGGCGATGGAACTCCCGGTGCCGGACGGCCGGTTACGCAGCTGCGCGCGTCGCACGGATGGCCCTGTCTGTCGGGGGTGGTAGCCACCCGTGGTTGCGCTGCGTCGGCGAGCATGCGTACGGGCTTGAGCTTGTACGCGGGCTCGCGTGTGCTCGCGGGGCAGGGACCGCTTGGGACGGCGAACTCCGGTCCGCCGTGCGGCGGGTGTGGTTCACGCTCGACGTGCCCCGTTTCTAACGCGTGAGCGATTGGGGCACTCGAACGAGTGGACATCGATCTACAGCCGGACGAGCCTCAGTTCACGGTCATAACGTCGGCTCATGGTCACTTCGCAACATGAGACATCACACCGAATCTTCCAGAAATGTCCAGAACTGCTTGAGCCTGCGTTCCGGATTCTGGGCGTGCCCTTTCCGGAAGGCGCCGTTGTCAAAGTGCTCTCCCCGGACACCACCGAGACCAGGCCGGTGGAGCGGCGCGTGGACACTGTGGTGCGGGTCCACCCGCCGGACGGGAGGTCCGGGTTCGTCCTGGCCATCGAGGCACAGGGGGGCCGCAACCAGGAGAAGGAAGTCAGTTGGGCGTACTACTTGGCGTATCTCAAGGCGAAGTACGCCTGCCCGGCGCTGCTCCTCGTGGTCTGCCAGGACAAGGCGACCGCGCATTGGGCAGCGGGTCCCTTCCACCTCGGTCCGGAAGGGTGGACCGCACTGTCGGTGTATCCGCTGGTCCTGGGGCCTTCGAACGTCCCAGTGATCGCCGACCCGGAAGAGGCTGGGCGCGATCTGGCCCTGGCGACGTTCTCCGCCATGACGCACGGGCGGGATCCGGGGATCAACGACATACTGGACGCGCTGGCGCGTGCGCTGGGCACGCGTGACCGGAACGTCATCGGGTTCTACTCGGACCTGCTGGAGATCGGCCTGGGGGACAAGAACCCGGCGCAGGAGACCTGGAGGAATTTGATGAAGATGCAGACGTACTTCCCTGGCCGCCGCACCCTCGTGGAGGAGTCGATCCTGGCGGGCCAGGCCGAGGGCGAGGCCAAGGGGCGGGCGAAGAGTGTGCTGGGCGTTCTTGAGGCGCGGGAGGTTCCCGCGTCCCCGGAGGTTCAGGAGCGGATCATGGGCTGCGCCGACCTGGGCGTCCTGGATGGGTGGTTCCATCGGGCGTTCAGCGTGGCCAAGGCGGAGGAGCTCTTCGAAGAGGAAGGTCATGGCCGTCCGTAGTTACTTCCCTGGCCGGGGCACTCTCATCGAAGAGACCTTGCACGCAGGCGAGGCCAAGGGGCGGGCGAAGAGCGTGCTGGACCTCCTTGCGATCCGGGGCGTGTCCGTGTCGCCGGAGGTTCGAAGGCGGATTTTGGATTGCACCGATCCGTTCGTCATGGGCGCAATGTTCCACCAGGCGTTCAGTGTCGCCAAGGCGGAAGAACTCTTCACGGTGATCGACACGGCCTTGCAGGAGGGTAAAGCCAAGGAGCGGGCTCGACAGGTCCTGCGTGTGCTGGCGCATCGCGAGATCCCCGTGCTGCCGGAGATCCAGGAGCGTATCGAGGGCTGCTCCGACCTGGAGGTCCTCGACCGGTGGGGAGATCTAGCCTTCACAGCCTCCCGTGCCGAGGACCTCTTCGAAGGCGTGGCCTGATGCGTTGCCCCGTCGGCTGGTAGCCAACTCGACGGGGCGCCACGCCTGTTCGCGCTAGCTCACTTCACTTCACCACCGTGATCCGCTCCGCCTTCGGCGGGGCCAGCGGGGACGCCTTCGAGGAGTGGGCCTTCAGATAGGCCACGAAGAGGTCCAGGTCCGAGACACCCGCGCGCTTGTTCTTCGCGTCCTTGAAGACGGTGAAGCCATCGCCGCCGCCCATCAGGAACTCATTGGCCGCGACGCGGTAGGTCTTCGCCGGGTCGATCGGTGTGCCATTGAGCTTCACCGAGGAGGCGACCACCCGGTCCGCGCCCGACCTGGTGAGGTCGAGGGTGTAGGTCAGGCCCTTGCCGATCTGCAGGATCTTCGGCTGGGAGCCATTGACCGGGCCGCTGACCTGCTGCCGGAGCAGGGAGATCAGCTGGGCGCCGGTGAGGTCGGCGGTCTGCATCAGGTTGGTGAAGGGCTGGACGGTGAACGCCTTGCCATAGGTGACCACCCCGTCGCCCTCGTTGCCGGCGGCCTTGTAGGGGAGGTCGGCGCGGATGCCGCCGGGGTTCATCAGGGAGATCTGGGCGCCGCCCCGGTCGGCGGGGGCGAGCCCTTCGAGCTGGGCGTCGGCGATGACATCGCCCAGCGGCTTCTCGTACTCCTCGGAGCCGCGGCCGTTGATGTCGGCGGAGATATAGCCGACGGGACGGTTGGCCACCGGGGCCGCCAGCTTGTTCCAGCGGGCGAGGAGTGATGTCATGTCCGCGGCCTTGGGCTGGTTGCGATCCACGACGTGGTTGACGGCATGTGGTGCCTTGACGGCGGTGCGCACGATCCGGTCGGTCCGGCGGTCGTAGGTGAGGGTGGTCTCCGTGTAGAGACGGCCGAACGAGGCCGCCGAGGTGACCGTGCGCGGGTTGCCCGCCGGGTCCGGGACGGTGCAGGCGTACGCCTGGTGGGTGTGGCCGGTGACCAGGGCGTCCACCGCGGGGGTCACCCGCTTGGCGATGCCGACGATGGGGCCGGAGAGGCCGCTGCCCGGGCCCTTGCCGTCGCAGTCGTAGTTGTACGAGCCGGAGGCCGGCATGCCTCCCTCGTGGATGAGGGCGACGATCGCCTTGACGCCCTTGCGGTTGAGTTCCTTGGCGTACTTGTTGATGGTGGCGGCCTCGTCGGCGAACTTCAGGCCCTTGACGCCCTCCGCGGTGGTGACGTCCGGGGTGCCTTTCAGGGTGACGCCAATGAAGCCGATCTTGACGCCGTTGTGCCGCCAGACCGTGTACGGCTTGAGGATCGGCCTGCCGGTCCTGGCGTCGGTGACATTGGCGGCTAGATAGGGGAAGTTCGCGCCCTTGAACTTCTTGCCCTTCTCATAGCAGCCGTCCTTGGGGTGGCAGCCGCCGCGCTGCTTGCGGATCAGCTCGGCGCGGCCCCGGTCGAACTCGTGGTTGCCCACCGAAGTGACGTCGAGGCCGAGCTTGTTGAGGGCCTCGATGGTGGGCTCGTCATGGAAGAGGCCGGACGTCAGCGGGCTGGCGCCGACCATGTCGCCGGCCGCCGCGGTCACCGAGTAGGAGTGGCCCTTGCGGGCCGTGCGCAGGGCGTTGGCGAGGTATTCCATGCCGCCTGCCGGTATGACCTTCTTCGTCCCGTCGGGCTCGGTCTCGGTGACCGTGCCGGATGACCCCTGCGGGGGCTCCAGGTTGCCGTGGAAGTCATTGAAGGACAGCAGCTGCACATCGACCGTGCGGTGCGGGCGGTGGTGCGCGCCGTCCGCGCCGGCGGTCGGTGCGGTGGCGGTGAGGGCACCGGCGGTGGCGGCGAGTACGGCCGCGGTGGCGGTCAGCCGTCTGGCGAGGCGGCGCTCATGGGGAGGCGTCGCGGGCATGGGTTCCCCTTCGTCGGTGTGCGGGTCGGGCGCAGCCTAAGGTCAACGCGCGTAGCGCGGCAGGAGGGTTGAGGTTACGGAAGGGTGACGGGTGGGGGTGGGTGGTGGCCCGCGTCAGCCGGTTCTCCGCCCGGGTGAGCCGTAGGCTCGCCCCATGAATGACGTGCTGAATGACGCGAGCGGGCAGCGGCGGATCGAGGTTCTGGCGGAGCTGACGCCGGAGCGGGCGGAGGAGGTGTCGCGGCTGCTGGCCGAGGCAGCCGCGGAGGACGGCCAGTCGGCCGTCTCCGAGCAGGGCCGGTTGCAGCTGAGGGGGCGCCGGGCGGGGGTGCGGCATGTGCTGCTGCACGATGCCGGCGGGCGGTTTGTGGCCTATGGGCAGCTGGAGGAGAGCGATCCGGTAGAGGCCCCGGCGGCGGAGCTGGTGGTGCGCCCGGCGTACCGGGGGCGCGGTCATGGACGGGCGCTGGGGAACGCGCTGTTGCACCAGTCGGGCAAGCGGCTGCGGGTGTGGGCGCATGGTGGGCACCCGGCGGCCCGGCATCTGGCGCAGGTGCTGGGGCTGAGCCTGTTCCGTGAACTGCGGCAGATGCGGCGGCCGCTGGAGAATCTGCGGCTCGCCGAGCCGGTGTTCCCGGAGGGGGTGTCGGTACGGACCTTCCGGCCCGGCGCGGACGACGCGGCATGGCTGGCGGTGAACGCTGCCGCCTTTGCCCACCACCCCGAGCAGGGGTCGCTCACCCAGCGGGATCTGGACGACCGCAAGGCGGCGGGCTGGTTCGACCCCGAGGGGTTCTTCCTGGCGGAGCAGGGCGGGGAGATCGTCGGCTTCCACTGGACGAAGGTCCATGCCCAGGAGGGGCTCGGCGAGGTGTATGTGCTGGGTGTGCGGCCCGGTGCCCAGGGCGGGGGGCTGGGGAAGGCGCTGACGGTGGTGGGGCTGCGGCACCTGGCGGAGCAGGGGCTGCCGACGGCGATGCTCTATGTGGACGCGGACAACGCGGCCGCGGTCGCGGTCTATGAGCGGCTGGGGTTTGTGACCCATGAGACGGACCTGATGTACCGGAGCGAGAGCTGAGTGCACGCCATCCGGTCCATGCATGTGACAGCGCATTTGACAGCGCATGGGCACACCCTGCACCCTTTCACTAGTCAAGTAGTGGAAGGGTGATGGCGGCGTGATCGAATTCCGCATCGAGCGGCGCAGCGGAATCGCCACCTACCTGCAGATCGTCCAGCAGGTGAAGCAGGCCCTGCGGCTGGGCCTGCTCGCCCCGGGCGACAAGCTGCCGACGGCCAAGGAGGTCGTCGCCGCCACGGCCATCAACCCCAACACCGTCCTGAAGGCATACCGCGAGCTCGACCGCGAGGGCCTGGTCGAGGCACGCCCCGGGCTGGGGACCTTCGTACGGCGTTCGCTCGCCCGGCCGGGGGCAGCCGCCGACTCGCCCCTGCGGGCCGAGCTGGCCGAGTGGATGGCGCGCGCCCATGACGCCGGGCTCGACCGGGAGGACGTGTCGGCGCTGGTGGCGTCCGTCCTTGCGGAGAGCTTCGACGGCGTGCGGCCCGGATCACAGAGTCCGGATCACAGAGTGTGGACAAGGAGATCGGATGACTGACCTGGCCTTTCCACCCGGCGACACCGCCCTGGAGGCGGTCGGCCTGGGTGTCAGGTACCGGCGCGGCTGGGCGCTGCGCGACTGCTCGTTCCGGGTGCCCGCCGGGCGGGTGTGTGCGCTCGTCGGGACCAATGGGGCGGGAAAATCCACCCTGTTGTCGACCGTCGCCGGGCTGCGGCGCGCGGACGCGGGCTCACTGGAGGTGCTGGGCGGCCGTCCGGGCTCGGAACAGGTCCGCCCAAAGATCGCCTACCTGGCCCAGAACAAGCCCCTGTACTCGCACTTCACCGTCGCGGACACGCTGCGCATGGGTCTGGAGCTGAACCCGGGCGGCTGGGACCAGTCCGCCGCCGAGCGGCTCGTCCGGCAGGGCAACCTGCCGTTCGACGCCCGCGTCGGCCAGCTCTCCAGCGGCCAGCGGACCCGGGTCGCGCTCGCCCTCGCCTTCGGCAAGCGGCCCCAACTGCTGCTGCTGGACGAGCCGATGAGCGATCTCGACCCGCTGGTGCGGCACGAGATGATGGCCGCCGTGATGGCCGAGGCGGCCGAGCGCTCCACCACCATCGTGCTGGCCTCGCACATCGTGGCCGAGCTCGACGGGGTCTGCGACTACCTGCTGCTGATATCCGGCGGCCAGGTGCGGCTCGCGGGCGAGGTGGAGGACCTCCTCTCCGCGCACACCCTGGTGATGGGGAAGCACGAGGGCGCCGGGCAGCCGGGGGCGTTCGCCGCGCATACGGTCGTCGAGACCCGGACGACGGGACGGCAGGTCACCGCCTTGCTGCGGACCGACGGTCCGCTGGCCGGGCAGTGGGACGCCGCGCAGCCCTCGCTGGAGGAGCTGCTGCTCGGCCACCTCCGCGCGCCGGACGTCCCGGCGCTCCTCACCCCGGATGCCGAGCCGCGCTCAGGAAAGGCGGCGGCATGACGACCGTCAGCGGGGCTCGTACGGTCCCGCGCAGATTCGGCCCGCGCGGGCTCACCTGGCTGGTGATACGGCAGCACCGCACCACCGGGTGGATCGCGCTGGGGCTGCTTGCCGTCCTCATCGGGTTGCTGGTGTGGCTTCGGATGGACATGGCCCACTACGGCGGCCGCTGGACGGAGCTTCGTGACACCTGCGTGCGATCATCCTGCTCCCTGCCGCACGACGAGGCTTACCAGCAGATTTCCGATACTTACGATCGGTGGCATCGTGACGCGTCCCTGACGCACTACATCGGTCTGGTGGTGCAGTACCTGCCGTTCGCGGTTGCCGCGTTCGTGGCCGGCCCCCTGGTCGCGCGCGAGCTGGAAAGCGGCACCTTCTCCATGGTGTGGACGCAGTCGGTGAAACCGCTGCGCTGGTTCGCGGCCAAGCTCGCGCTGTCGACCGTGGCCGTGCTGGCCGGGGTCTCGCTGCTCTCCGCCGTCTACACCTGGGCCTGGTCGTCCGAGCCGGCCAACGCGCCGGACGCCGATCGCTGGTACGCGTTCTTCGGCGCGCTCGGGCCGGTGCCCGTGGCCGGAGCCCTGCTCGGCATCGCGCTCGGAGCGCTGGTGGGCCTGCTGGCCAGGCGTACGGTACCGGCCATGACCGTGGCCCTGGTGGCCTATGGCGCGCTGCGCTGGGCGCTCGGGCAACTGCGTCCGCACCTGATGACCCCCAAGACGGAGACCTACGCCAAGCTGCCGGGCTTCGACTGGCCCGAGGACGGCCGGGGCTGGTCGCTGACGCGCGGGATCATCACCCGCACGGGTGAGCGTCTCTCCGGCGCCCAGTGCGATCTCCACTTTGCCGCGTGCGAACGGCAGTATCCCGGACACACCTGGTACATCGACTACCAGCCCACCTCCCACCACTGGCCGCTGGCCTGGGCGGAGAGCGGAATCCTGGTGGCCGTGGCCGTGCTGGCCGCGGTGGCCGCTGTCCGGGTGCTGCGGCGCACCCAGCCCTGATCCCGTACCCGCGAGCCGGCACGGGCCGGGGGCCGGTTTCCCACACGCCATGTGGGCGTTACCCGTGATTCAACCTGGGTTGCGAGCCTTGCCGAATGCAGCCCGTTGCCCCCCACCCCCGCGCCCGAAGGCTTCGCGCAGCTCCCGGGCCGCCCTTCGACGAGACCGGATCGTCCGCGGAGCGGAACAATGAGGGTATGACCCAGTCCGCAGAGTCCTCGGATCTCCCGAGCGCCCGGGACCACGACCAGCCGCCCGGCGACCGGTACGGGCACCCGCAGCCCACGGTCGGGTTCATGGCCGCGCACCGCCCCCCGGTCGCCTTCTCCCCGGTCGTGCCGGAGCTGGAGCCCGACCTGGACGTCGACCTGGACGCCTATGCCAGCGAGGGGGCGCCGGCCCATGTCGGTGACAGCGGCGAGATCGACTATGTGGACGGGTACGAGCGGCCCGAGGACGCCGCGGCCCGGGACACCGAGCCGCTGCCCGAGGGGCGGTTCCTGGACCGGGAGCGCAGCTGGCTGGCCTTCAACGAGCGGGTGCTGGAACTGGCCGAGGACCCGGCCACCCCGCTGCTGGAGCGGGCCAACTTCCTGGCGATCTTCGCCGGCAATCTGGACGAGTTCTTCATGGTGCGCGTCGCCGGACTCAAGCGGCGCATTGCCACCGGTGTGGCGACCCGCTCGGCCTCCGGGCTGCAGCCGCGCGAGGTGCTGGAGCTGATCTGGACCCGCTCGCGCGAGCTCATGGCCCGGCACGCCGCCTGCTACCAGCAGGACGTCGCCCCCGAGCTGGCCGAACAGGGCATCCACCTGATCCGCTGGCCCGAGCTGACCGAGAAGGAACAGGGACGGCTGTTCACCCTCTTCCGGCAGCAGATCTTCCCGGTGCTCACCCCGCTGGCCGTCGACCCCGCGCACCCCTTCCCGTATATCTCCGGCCTCTCGCTCAATCTGGCGGTGGTGGTCCGCAACCCGGTCAGCGGGCATGAGCACTTCGCGCGGGTGAAGGTCCCGCCGCTGCTGTCGCGGTTCCTGGAGGCGTCCCCGCAGCGGTATGTCCCGCTGGAGGACGTGATCGCCGCCCACCTCGAGGAGCTGTTCCCCGGCATGGAGGTGCTCGCGCACCATATGTTCCGGGTGACCCGCAACGAGGACCTCGAGGTCGAGGAGGACGACGCCGAGAACCTGCTCCAGGCGCTGGAGAAGGAGCTCATGCGGCGCCGCTTCGGCCCGCCGGTGCGGCTGGAGGTCGAGGAGACCATCGACCCCTATGTACTCGACCTGCTGGTACGGGAGTTGAAGGTCTCCGACGCCGAGGTCTACCCGCTGCCCGGCCCGCTCGACCTCACCGCGCTGTTCGGCATCGCCGCCCTGGACCGGCCCGAGCTGAAGTACCCCAAGTTCGTGGCGGGCACCCACCGCGACCTGGCCGAGGTCGAATCCGCCTCCGCCCCCGACATCTTCGCCGCGCTGCGTGAGCGGGACGTGCTGCTGCACCACCCGTACGACTCCTTCTCCACCTCTGTGCAGTCGTTCCTGGAACAGGCGGCCGCCGACCCCGATGTGCTCGCCATCAAGCAGACGCTGTACCGGACTTCGGGCGACTCGCCGATAGTCGATGCCCTGATAGACGCGGCCGAGTCCGGCAAACAGGTGCTCGTCCTGGTCGAGATCAAGGCCCGCTTCGACGAGCAGGCCAACATCAAGTGGGCGCGCAAGCTGGAGGAGGCCGGCTGCCATGTGGTCTACGGGCTGGTGGGGCTGAAGACGCACTGCAAGCTGTCGCTGGTGGTGCGGCAGGAGGGCGACACCCTGCGCCGCTACTCCCATGTGGGCACCGGTAACTACCACCCCAAGACCGCGCGGCTGTATGAGGACCTCGGCCTGCTCACCGCCGACCCGCAGGTCGGCGCCGACCTCTCCGACCTCTTCAACCGGCTGTCCGGCTACTCCCGCCGGGAGACCTACCGGCGGCTGCTGGTGGCCCCCCGGTCGCTGCGCGACGGGCTGGTCGCCAGGATCACCAAGGAGATCGCCCACCACCGGGAGGGGCGGCCCGGCTATGTCCGCATCAAGGTCAACTCGATGGTCGACGAGGTCGTGGTCGACGCCCTCTACCGCGCCTCGATGGCCGGGGTGCCGGTGGACGTCTGGGTGCGCGGCATCTGCGCCCTGCGGCCGGGCGTGGTCGGGCTCTCGGAGAACATCCGGGTGCGCAGCGTCCTGGGCAGGTTCCTGGAACACTCCAGAGTGTTCGCGTTCGGGCACGGTGGAGAGCCCGAAGTATGGCTCGGCAGCGCCGATATGATGCACCGAAACCTGGACCGGCGGATCGAGACGCTGGTCCGGGTCACCGACCCCACGCACCGCGCTTCCCTGAGCCGGCTGCTGGAGCTCGGAATGTCCGACCGTACGGCCTCCTGGCACCTGGGCCCGGACGGCTGCTGGACCCGGCACGCCACCGATGCCGACGGACAGCCGCTGCGGAACGTGCAGGAGATGCTCATAGACGCCCGGAGGCGCCGGCGTGGCTCAGCAACCCCATGACTCGCCGGTCACCACCCGGCGACTTCCGCTGCCCCCGACCGATGCCGGAACCGCGGGTGAGGCCCTCGCCCGCTATCTGCACGCCCAGGCCACCGAGTTCCTGTGCAGCCTGCGGCTGCACGGCGACAGCGGGAACGACGCCGAGTGCGCGGCCGAGGCGGTGCGGCTGCTGCGCGGTTCGGCCCGCCGGATCGCGGGCGTGCTGCAGATCTGCCGGCCGATGACGGACGTGGCCTGGAGCGACCAACTCCGCGCCGAACTGCGGTGGCTGGGCGAGACCCTGGGCCGCGAGTACGCCTGTGCGGCCCGGCTGGCCCGGCTGCGGGGCGCGCTGCACCGGCTGTCCGGCCCGCCCGGCGACACCCCCGCGGCCGCCACCCTCACCGTGGGCGCGGCCCGCGCCGGGGCGCTGCTGGAACGGCAGTTGACCCTGGCCAGGACCCGGGCGCACTCCGCCGCGCTGCAGGCGCTGGGCTCCGCCCGCTTCCATGCGGTCGCGGACGCCGTCGCGGTGCTCTCCTCCGAGCCCCCGCTGGACTCCGCCGCCTACGACCTGCGCGCCCGGGAGGCACTGCCGCTGCTCGTCGAGCAGGCGCACCGGCTGCTGGTGGAGGCCGTGGAGCAACTGCCGCTGTCGGTGGCCGGGCTGCCGTACAACGCGGAGGCCCTGGTGCACGGCCTGGCCGCCACCCCCGCCGCCGACTCCCCGCCCGCCGAGACCCGCCAGGACGCGCCCTGGCACCAGGCACGGCGGCTGGTCCGGCTGCGCCGCTACGCCCAGGAGGTGCTGGACGAGCAGCGGCACATCGAGGCGGAACCCTCGCTCTCGGTAGGCCTGTTGAACGCCGGGCAGGCCCTGGACCGGCACCGCGACGCGGCCGAGGCGGCCGCCTCGGCCGCGTCGGCGGCCCGCACCCCGCGGATCGCCCCGGCGACGGCGTACGCTCTCGGTGTGCTGCACGCGGATCAGCGTCATGAGGTGGAAGCGGCTCGTTTTGCATTCGGGCGGGTCTGGCAGCGGCTGGCGGTGGCCCGGTGAGGGAACAGACCGTCCGCGCCGCCGGCTGTGTCCTGTGGCGCCGGGCCCCGGGGGGCGGGGATATTGAGATCGCCCTCATCCACCGTCCAAAATACGGTGATTGGTCCCATCCCAAGGGCAAGCTCAAGCGCGGCGAGGACGCATCGGTCGGTGCGGTGCGCGAGGTCCGTGAGGAGACCGGCATGGAGTGCGTGCTGGGCGCCGCCCTGCCCACCGCCTACTACCTGGCGAACGGGCGCCCCAAGGAGGTCCGTTACTGGGCGGCCGAGTGCGCGGGCGGCGAGTTCGAGCCCAACCGGGAGGTCGACCGGCTGGTGTGGCTGTCGCCGTCGGCCGCCCGCCGGTGCCTGACGCACGAACGGGACCGGCCGCTGGTGGACGCGGCGTTGGGGGCGGTGACGCCGTAGACTGGCCGTCCGTTTGTCGCACACGGAGGCGAAACAACCGGTGGCCATCCTTGAGTTGAACCTGCTCGGTACGCCCGACACCGACCCGGACGAACTCCACGACCTCTGCGCCAATCTCCGCATCCACCTCCTCGAACTCGACGTGGACGACGTCCGGTCGGTCACCTCGGGCGCCGTCCCCGAAGGCACCAAGTCCGGCGAGGCCGTCACCGTCGGCGCCCTGGCCGTCGTCCTTGCCCCCGTCCTGCTGCGCGGCGTCCTGCAGACCATCGAGACCTGGCTGAAGAACCGCCCCCTGCGCAAGGTCACCGTCACCATGGGCGACCGGAGGATAGAGCTGGACCACTCCTCCCGCGAGGACCGGCGCCTGCTGGTCGAGGGCTTCGTCAGAGCCGCCGCCGAGGACCCCGAAGATGCCGGGTGACCGAAGAGCGCTGCTCATCGCCACCGGCCGGTACGACAGACCCGAGTTCGCCCAACTGCGCTCGCCCGCCCAGGACTCGGCCGGGCTGCGGGCCGTACTGGCCGACCCGGCCCTCGGGAACTTCCGGGTCGACACCCTGCTCGACCCCCCGGCCGCCGAGATGTCCCTCGCCCTGGAGCGCTTCTTCGGCCACCGCCACCGTGACGACCTGCTGCTGGTGCACATCTCCTGCCATGGCATCAGGGACGACGACGGCAGGCTCTACTTAGCCGCCCGCAACACCGAGCGGGAGGCCCCCAAGTCCACCACCGTGTCCGCCGAGTTCCTGCGCGACCAGATAGCACACTGCCGGGCCCGCCGCATCGTCCTCCTGCTGGACTGCTGCTACAGCGGCGCCTATCTGCCGGGCGCCAAGGGCGACGACCTGGTCGATGTGAAGGGCGAACTGGGCGGCGGGCGGGGCGTGATGGTGCTCACCGCCACCAACCGCAGGGAATACGCCTGGGAGGGTGACTCCCTCGCCTCCAGCGACCCACAGCCCTCACGCTTCACGGGTGCCGTGATCGAGGGGCTGCGCACCGGGGCGGCCGACCTCGACGGCGACGGCCTGGTCACCGTGGACGAACTCTACGGCTATGTGTATGACGCGCTGCTGAGCACCGGGGTCCGCCAGTCCCCGCAGAAGTACGGGCAGTTCGAGGGCCGGGTGGTGATCTCGCGGGCGCCCGGTGGCGCGGTCCCGGCCGGAGCAGCCGAGGCCAGGGGCCGCCGCCGGAGGCTGGTCCCGCTGTTCGTCGGATGCCTGGCCGTGATCGCGGTGACCCTGGGACTGTGGCCGGGGCTGCTCCGGGGCGGCCCCGCGGAGCGGGGGGCGGTCCACCAGGCCGGGCAGGAGACGCGGAAGCGGCTGGGGTTGTCGCCCAACACCGTGGCGGCCTCCTCGCTGGACACGCTCGACGGCCTGCTGAAGGGGCGGAGGGCCGGCGTCGACGAGGTGCTCGGGAGCGCCGGCAGGCGCATGCGCACCGCCAAGGACTGCCTCCGCGAGGAGATCGCCGCACTTCCGCCGGGGGTGGCCGGGGACTCCGTCCACTGCTGGGACAAGGCGGACGCGACCGCGCAGAACTGGTCCCCGGAGGGCCTGGCTTCCTCGGGCAAGGTCATCCTGTCGGGGTGGTTCCACCACGACTACGCCTGCAACGCACAGGAGGACCCGGAGGACGTCTGCGAGGACCAGGCCGACGGCGACCGGAACATGGCGCGCATCGCGTTCATCGACGCCCGGGACGGCGCCGACTACCGCTATCAGTGGGTGGTGCCGGTCATCCCGGCCGTGAAGGGCGAGGGGTTCTCCCGGTTCGGCGCTCGGATGGGCGGCATGGCGTGGTGGGGCGACAAGCTGATCGTCACCGCCTCCGAGGACGACGAGAGCCACAACGCCCTGTATGTGTTCTCGACACAGCGCATCTACCGGGCGGATGACACCACCACCAAGGACGTCGGCCGCACCGGCCGGGGCTCGGCCGTCCACGGCTACCGCTACCTGATGCCCGCGATCGGCTCCTACCAACTGCCCGGGAAGTGCGCCCGCACCACCCACGCCGACCGCGTCCCCTGCTTCGACGGCCTGGCTCTGGACCGCACCACCCACCCGGCCACCCTGGTCGCCACCGAGTCCACCGCACCGGGCACGGACGCCCAATCCCACGTCATGCGCTACCAGTTGGACGAAACCCGGCGGCAGCCCATGCCGCTGCTCCTCAAGGGCGACGGCTCCGCCCGCCCCACCGAGGTGTGGCGGACCGACCCGGCCGGCCTGCGCGGCGCGTTCTCCCTGGACGGCGTCCTCTACGCTCCCGGCACCGAGGACGCACCCGGCACCGAGCACACGCCCGGTGCCGAGCACACGCCCGGTGCCGGGAGGCCCGTCATCCGGCGGATGGTCCCCGACGGCACCCGGCCCGCCCGGGCGCCCTGGGCCCGGCACCCCGGTGGCCTGGCGGTGGACCCGGACCGGGTGTGGGCGCAGACCCGGTGGGCCAGGAACGCCCGGGGTCGCTGGCCCACCAGGAACCCGGTCGGCGAACGGGTCCTGTTCGCCGTCCCGCTCAGCGGGCTCCGGGAGCGCTTCGCGGACGCACGGCCTCCCAGCGCACGGTGACCTCGCCCTGCCGCCACCGGCGCGGACCGTCGGTCAGCGGCCAGTCGCCCGCCAGCGCGGACACCGCCCGCACCCAGCGCTGCCGGGCGCCCAGCGCCGCATAGGGCGCGGCGGCCGCCCAGGCCCGGTCGAAGTCGCGCAGAAAGGCATGCACCGGCTCGCCCGGCACATTGCGGTGGATCAGCGCCTTGGGCAGCCGTTCGGCCAGGTCGGAAGGGGTGCCCAGGGAGCCGAGCCGGGCCGCGAAGGTCACCGTGCGGGGGCCTTCCGGGCCCAGCGCCACCCAGGCGTGGCGGCGGCCGATCTCATCACAGGTGCCCTCGACCAGCAGCCCGTCGGGGGCGAGCCGGGCGCACAGCCGGGACCAGACCGCGGCGACCTCGTCCTCGTCGTACTGGCGCAGCACATTCGCCGCCCGGATCAGCACCGGCCGCCGCCCGGCGGCCAGCGGCACCTCGAAGCCCCCGTGGGCGAAAGACAGGCCGTCCCGCTCGTAGGGCTTGGCGGCCGCGACCCGCGCGGGGTCGATCTCCACGCCGACGACCTCGGCGTCGGCCCGTACCCGGCGCAGCCGTCCCAGCAGTTCCACGGCCGTCCAGGGCGCGGCGCCATAGCCGAGGTCGACCGCGACGGGGTCGGCGCTGCGCCGCAGCGCGTGCTCCTGGGCGGCGGCGATCCAGCGGTCCATGCGGCGCAGCCGGTTGGGGTTGGTGGTGCCCCGGGTCGCCGAACCGACGGGGCGGTGGGGCGGGGTGGTACGGGCGGCCATGGTCCAGAGCCTATGCGGCTGCGTCCCGGTCCCGGACGGTGAGGGGTCCATCACTCTTTGGTAACGCGGAAATGGGCGCCCGCTTCCCCGTGTTTATCGGTTGACAGTTGGTCTACGCCCCCACATACACAGGCCACGGAGGACTGGAACGGTGAGCCAGTACGCAGCACGGTTCCGCGCACGTACGCCCGGCCCCTTCGCCAAGCCGCAGCTCCTGCGCCGCGCCGGACCGAGGAGGCCGCGCCGGATAGCGATGCTCAGTGTCCATACATCACCGCTGCACCAGCCCGGCATGGGCGATGCGGGCGGCATGAACGTCTATATCGTCGAGCTCGCCAAGCGGCTCGCTGCGATCGGCATCGAGGTCGAGATCTTCACCCGGGCCACCACCGGCGTCTTGCCGCCCAGCGTGGAGCTGGTGCCGGGGGTGCTCGTCCGGCACATCGACGCCGGGCCCTACGAGGGGCTGTCCAAGGAGGAACTGCCCGCGCAGCTGTGCGCGTTCACCCACGGTCTGATGCAGGCCTGGGCGGGCAGTCGGCCCGGCTATTACGACCTGGTGCACTCCCACTACTGGCTGTCCGGCCATGTCGGCTGGCTGGCCGCCGACCGCTGGGGGGTGCCGCTGGTGCACGCCATGCACACCATGGCCAAGGTCAAGAACGCCGCCCTGGCGGCCGGCGACCGGCCGGAGCCGGCGGCCCGGGTCATCGGTGAGACGCAGATCGTCCGGGCGGCGGACCGGCTGATCGCCAACACCGACGAGGAGGCCGCGGAGCTGGTACGGCACTATGCCGCGGACCCCGCCAAGGTGGCCGTGGTGCATCCGGGCGTCAACCTCGACCGCTTCCGGCCCGCCGACGGCAGGCCGGCGGCCCGGGCCCGGCTGGGCCTGCCCGCGGATGCGCTCGTTCCGCTGTTCGCGGGCCGTATCCAGCCGCTCAAGGCCCCGGATGTGCTGCTGCGCGCGGTGGCCGTGCTGCTGGAGCGGTACCCGCGGCTGCGCTCGCGGATCGTGGTGCCGGTGGTCGGCGGGCCGAGCGGCAGCGGGCTCGCCAAGCCGGAGGGCCTGCAGAAGCTGGCCGCCCGGCTGGGCATCGCGGATGTGGTCCGCTTCCGCCCGCCGGTCGGGCAGGAGCAGCTGGCGGACTGGTACCGGGCGGCGTCCGTGCTGGTGATGCCGTCCCACAGCGAATCGTTCGGGCTGGTCGCGGTGGAGGCCCAGGCGTGCGGCACCCCGGTCGTCGCGGCGGCGGTCGGCGGTCTGCCGGTGGCCGTACGGGACGGGGTGAGCGGCTTTCTGGTGGCCGGGCACGATCCCGTGGACTACGCCGGGGCGCTGGCCCGCTTCGTGGCGGAGCCGGCGCTGGCGGACACCATGGGCGCGGCGGCGGCCCGGCACGCCCGGTCGTTCGGCTGGTCGGCGGCGGCCGCCGCCACGGCCGAGGTCTACTCCGCGGCGATGGGCGAGCGGCGCCGTCGCCTACGCTCGGCACATGTCTGACGCCAAGACCATCATCGAGCGGACGCTCAACGAGGCCGCCCTGGAGTGGGAGAGCCCGGCCGACGGTTCGTATGTCGTGAAGCTGCCGGGCACCCGCAAGCTGTCGACGACCGTGTCGCTGATCGTCGGCAGGCACTCCCTCTCCGTCAACGCCTTTGTGGTGCGCCGCCCCGACGAGAACCACGAGGCGGTGCACCGCTGGCTGCTGGAGCGCAACACCCGGCTGTACGGGGTGGCTTACGCGGTCGACCGGCTCGGTGACATCTACCTCGTGGGGCGGCTGCCGCTGGCCGCCGTGACGGCCGAGGAGATCGACCGGATCCTGGGCGTGGTGCTGGAGAACGCCGACGGCAGCTTCAACACCCTGCTGGAGATGGGGTTCGCGAGCGCGATCCGCAAGGAGTACGCCTGGCGCACCGCCCGTGGCGAGTCCACCCGCAACCTGGAGGCCTTTGAGCGGCTGACCAAGGACGCCGACTGAGGCGGCCTCAGGCCGGCGTCGCATCGTGCCGGGCGGCGGGCTCGGCCGCCGTGGCCGTGACGGTGGGCGTCGGCGGGAGGTTGCGCATCAACAGCCAGTACCCGGCGGCGGCGACGGTGCCGAGCACCGCACACCCGGCCCATAGGACGCCGGACCCGAAGTGGTCGATCACCGAGCCGCTGGCGAGCGGCGAGATCAGGGTGGCCAGGGTCCAGGAGAGGGAGAAGACGCCCTGGTAGCGGCCGCGGCCGTGGACGGGCGAGAGCCGGGCCACCAGCCCCATCTGGGTGGGGGAGTTGATGATCTCGCCGAGGGTCCAGACGCAGACGGTCAGCATATAGAAGGGGATCGAGCCGGCGAGCGCGGTGAGCCCGAAGCCGTACCCGGCGAGCAGGGCGGAGACGATCAGCAGCCGTTGGGGGTCGCGGTGTTCGATCAGCCGGGTCACCGGGATCTGGACGATCACGATCAGGAAGCCGTTGACCGCCTCGACCATGCCGTAGTCGCCGCTGGAGAAGCCTTCCCGCCCCATGGTCACCGGGAGGGCGATGGACGACTGGGTGAGTATCAGGGCGATCAGGAAGGCCAGTCCGGTGACGCCCATGAAGCGCCGGTCCCGCAGCACGGTGCCCAGGCTGACGGCGGGTTCGTCCCCGGCCGGTCCGGCCGGCTGTTCCGGACGGGATTCGGGGATCTTGAAGAAGCAGAGGACGGCGCAGACCAGCAGCATGATGGACTCGCCGAGGAAGCCGATGAGATAGCTGTACTCGGCGATGAAGCCCGCCCCGGTCGCGGCGATGGCGAACCCCAGGTTGAGCGCCCAGTAGTTGAGGGCGTAGGCCCGTATCCGGTCCTCGGGGCGCACGATGTCCGCCATTATCGCCTGCACCGCGGGCCGTGAGGAGTTGCTCGACAGGCCCACCAGGAAGGCGACGGCCGCGATGGCCACGGGATGGTGCACAAAGCCCAGCAGGGCCACCGAGCCGGCGGTGGAGAGCTGGGCGATCAGCAGGGTGGGCCGCCGGCCGAGCCGGTCCGCCATCACCCCGGCCACGATCGAGGCCACCACGCCGCCGAGCCCCACCAGGGCCACGACCAGTCCGGCGTAGGAGGCCGAGAAGCCGCGCTCATGGGTCAGATACAGCGCCAGGAACACCGAGACGAACGAGCCCAGACGGTTGATCAGGGTGGAGGTCCACAGCCACCAGAACTCCCGGGGCAGCCCCGCAACGCTCGTTCTCACGGCCTGACTGACGCGCGCTCTCACCAATGCCCCCGAACGTAAGTGGCTTTGCCTCGCCGGGCACCTTACGGTCTGGTGGCGTGCACACGCCATTCAATTGCGGTAATGCGTCAATCGTCCGGAGCCCCGGAGAGGGCGGCGCTGTGGACGGCACCGCCCGCACCGTCGTCTACGCTCAAAGGCATGGCCGACGCACCGTACAAGCTGATCCTCCTCCGCCACGGCGAGAGCGAGTGGAACGCGAAGAACCTGTTCACCGGCTGGGTGGACGTCAACCTCAACGAGAAGGGCGAGAAGGAGGCCGTCCGCGGCGGAGAACTGCTCAAGGATGCCGGCCTGCTCCCGGACGTGGTCCACACCTCCCTCCAGAAGCGCGCCATCCGCACCGCGCAGCTGGCCCTGGAGGCCGCCGACCGCCACTGGATCCCCGTGCACCGCTCCTGGCGGCTGAACGAGCGCCACTACGGCGCCCTGCAGGGCAAGGACAAGGCCCAGACCCTGAGTCAGTACGGCGAGGAGCAGTTCATGCTCTGGCGCCGTTCGTACGACACCCCGCCGCCCGCCCTCGAGGACGGCTCCGAGTTCTCCCAGAGCGACGACCCGCGCTACGCCTCCATCCCGCCGGAGCTGCGCCCGCGCACCGAGTGCCTCAAGGACGTCGTCGTCCGCATGCTGCCCTACTGGTACGACGGCATCGTCCCGGACCTGCTGGCCGGCCGCACGGTCCTGGTCGCCGCGCACGGCAACTCGCTGCGCGCCCTGGTCAAGCACCTGGACGGCATCTCCGACGCCGACATCGCGGGCCTGAACATCCCCACCGGCATCCCGCTCTCCTATGAGCTCGACGCCGGCTTCCGCCCGGTCGTCCCCGGCGGCACCTACCTCGACCCGGAGGCCGCCAAGGCCGCCATCGAGGCCGTGAAGAACCAGGGCAAGAAGAAGTAGCCGGTACGCGCCCGCACTTCGGACGCGAGAAGAGCCCCCGGCCGGATGACACCGGTCGGGGGCTCTTCCCGTGAGTGACGTGGGCAGTGCGTCAGCCGCAGCCGCCGCCACACTGGCAAGGGCCGCCGTTCTGGCAACCGCAGCTGCAACCGGGGCCGCACTGGCATCCGCTCATGTGGGTACCTCCTCGCTGGGTGGTCTGCCTGCCCCCACTCAACGCCTGCCCGGGTCGGCCGTCAATGCGCATGCTGGACGAATGTGCGGGTGCATCTGGGGCGCATGGAAGCGCGTGGGGGGCTGCCGAAGCGCCTAAGGCGCCTCTCCCGCGCCCGGCTGACCCGTCGGCTGCTGTCGCTCGTCCACGTGTTCGCCGGTGACCAGGTAGACCACGCGCTTGGCGACGGACACCGCGTGGTCCGCGAAGCGCTCGTAGTAGCGGCCGAGCAGGGTCACATCGACGGCCGTCTCGATGCCGTGCTGCCAGCGGTCGTCCATCAGATGCTGGAAGAGCGCTCGGTGCAGCAGGTCCATCGCGTCGTCGTCCTGCTCCAGTTGGAGCGCAAGGTCGACGTCCTTGGTGATGATGACCTCACCGGCCTTCGCCATCAGCCGCTGTGCCAGCTGGCCCATCTCCAGCACCGTCGAGTGCAGATCACGCGGCACCGCGGGCTCCGGGAAGCGCAGCCGGGCGAGCTTGGCGACATGCTGGGCGAGATCGCCGGAGCGCTCCAGGTCGGCGCTCATGCGCAGTGAGGTGACGACGATGCGCAGGTCGGTGGCGACCGGCTGCTGCCGGGCGAGCAGGGCGATCGCCCGGGCCTCCAGATCGCGCTGCAGGTCGTCGACTCTGGCGTCCCCCGCGATGACGGCCTCCGCGAGCTTGAGGTCCGCGTCGAGGATCGCCGTGGTGGCCCGCCCGATCGCGGAGCCGACGAGCCGCGCCATTTCGACCAGGCCGTCGCCGATCGAATCCAGTTCCTCGTGGTACGCGTCCCGCATGGCCTGACCTTCTCTCGTTCTGATGACGATGGGGCGGGGGTGCTCATTGGGCTCGGTGCCCGCCCACGCTTCCACGTTCCGGCCGAAACGCGACGGCCACCGGCCTCCGGAGTGAACCACCACCGACGTCAAGGTGAACTCTCGGCAACGTATGTTCGAGACGCCACCCATTTGGCTGTGGAGGTGTCCGTGCGCCCGCATAACCTGGAGCCATGAACGTGGACGCGGCCGTCGCCGCAGCGGCAGCACTCGCCGGGCTGTGCACCGGCGTGATCGCCATGCTGGCGTTCCGCTGGAGCGAGCGCGACCAGGCCCGCCCGACCCGCAGCTCACTGCACACCGACGCGGTGCTGCCACCCGGGGTGGACACCGTGCTGTCCGTGCTGCGGTCCTCCGCCGTCGTCCTCGACGAGGGCGACGCCGTGGTCAAGGCCAGCTCGGCGGCGTATGCCCTGGGGCTGGTGCGGGGCGGCAAACTCGCCGTGGAGCCCATGCTCCAGATGGCCCGCGACACTCGCCGGGACGGCGAAATACGCCAGGTCGAGCTGGACCTCCCGCGGCGCGGCACCGGCCGCGGCGAGGCACTGGCGGTGTCCGCCCGGGTCGCCCCGCTGGGCTCCCGGCTCGTCCTGCTGCTCGTCGAGGACCTCACCGAGGCCCGTCGCATCGAGGCCGTGCGCCGTGACTTCGTCGCCAATGTCAGCCATGAGCTCAAGACGCCGGTCGGCGCCCTGTCGCTGCTCTCCGAGGCCGTGATGGACGCCTCCGACGACCCGGAGGCGGTCAGCCGCTTCGCCGGGCGGATGCAGATCGAGGCCACCCGGCTGACCAACCTGGTCCAGGAGCTCATTGACCTCTCCCGGGTGCAGAACGACGACCCCCTGGAGGACGCCGAGCCGGTGCGGGTGGACGAGCTGGTCGCCGAGGCCATCGACCGCTGCCGGCACCAGGCCGGCACCAAACAGATCTCTATGGCTTCGAATGTCTGGGCGCCCGAAGGGCTCGATCAGGGTGCCGGCGGGCGACGGGAGGGCGGTACCGCGGGCCTGCACGTCTGGGGCAACCGCGGCCAGCTCGCCGCCGCCCTCGGCAACCTCGTCGAGAACGCCGTCAACTACAGCCCCGCCCACACCCGGGTGGGCATCGCCGCCCGCCGGGTCGCCGCACCGGGTGGCGATCTGATCGAGATCGCCGTCACCGACCAGGGCATCGGCATCTCGGAGAAGGACCGCGAGCGGGTCTTCGAGCGCTTCTACCGCGTCGACCCGGCACGCTCCCGCGCCACCGGCGGCACCGGCCTCGGCCTGTCCATCGTCAAGCATGTGGCCGCCTCGCACGGCGGCGAGGTCACCGTCTGGAGCGCCGAGGGCCAGGGCTCCACCTTCACCCTGCGCCTCCCCGAGGCGGGCGCGGTCCGTGCCCGCCGCTCCTCCGCCGTCAACGGCCACGGCGACGCCGCCTTCGCCGACGACGGCCTTCCCGCCAGGGAGACCCTCCCGTGATCCCCCTCGTCAGCCACCAGACCGCACCACCCGGGGGCACCGCCCCCCGACCCCCCATGTGCCACCCCCAGACCCGACCGGAGGTCGCCCCGTGACCCGAGTGCTCGTCGTCGAGGACGAGGAATCCTTCAGCGACGCATTGTCCTACATGCTCCGCAAGGAGGGCTTTGAGGTCGCCATCGCGACCACCGGGCCCGAAGGGCTGGACGAGTTCGAACGCAACGGCGCCGACCTGGTCCTGCTCGACCTGATGCTGCCGGGGCTCCCCGGCACCGAGGTCTGCCGGCAGCTGCGCGGACGCTCCAATGTGCCCGTCATCATGGTCACCGCCAAGGACAGCGAGATCGACAAGGTCGTGGGTCTGGAGATAGGAGCCGACGACTATGTCACCAAGCCCTTCTCCTCACGCGAACTGGTCGCCCGCATCCGCGCCGTGCTGCGCCGCCGGGGCGAGCCGGAGGAGGTCACCCCCGCTGCACTGGAGGCCGGCCCGGTCCGGATGGACGTGGACCGCCATGTCGTCACGGTCTCCGGCGGCAAGGTCGATCTGCCGCTCAAGGAGTTCGACCTGCTGGAGATGCTGCTGCGCAACGCGGGCCGGGTGCTCACCCGGATGCAGCTCATCGACCGCGTCTGGGGCGCCGACTACGTCGGCGACACCAAGACGCTCGATGTGCACGTCAAGCGGTTGCGCGCCAAGATCGAGCCCGACCCGGGGGCTCCGCGCTACCTGGTCACGGTGCGCGGCCTCGGCTACAAGTTCGAACCGTAGGAGAAACAGCGGGAGGGCCCGGAAGCCATCCGCTTCCGGGCCCTCCCGCGCGTCCGTCAGTGACCGGCGTGCGCGGACTCGCCCGGCTCCGGCGAGGCCTTGCCGTGCTTGCCCTCCTTGCCCCCCGCCGCACCGGACGGCTTGGCGGAGGCCGAGCCGCTCGGCTTGGTGCCCGGGGCACCCGGCTTGCCCGACTGCGTGGCGGTGGCGCCCTCGCTGGGACCCCACTCCTTGAAGTAGCTCTTCGCCGGGACGACGAACGCCCCGATGCGCACATCGCCCGTGCTGCCGAAGGTGAAGGCGAGCTGCAGCTGCTCGCCGTCCTTCAGCCCCTCCCGGCCGCTCGGCAGTACGGCGGACGCGTTGCCCTTGCCGCCCAGGATCACCGAGCCGCGGGCCGGCACCACGAGGGGGCCGGAGCCCTTGGCGGGCGTGAGCTTCACCGTCGTGTTCTTGCCGATCAGCTTGACCGACTTCAGCTCCTGCGCGGTGTCACCGTTGTTGAACACCTTGCCGGTGATGACGGCCGGGCCGGTGGCGGTCGCCTCCGGCTGGGTGATCACGTTGACGTTCTGCAGCTTGATGTCGCCGACCGAGGTGGCGGCGTTGTCCGGCTTGACCTCCAGCGTCTGCGCGTTGGTGCCCGCTGCGCAGGCGGAGAGCGGTGCGATCGAGAGCACGAGGGCGGTGGCGGCGAGAGTGCCGCGTCGAAGGCTGCTGCTCACGGCGGCGGCATCTCCTTGGACGAAGTCGAAGTAAGGGGTGTGTCAGCGCGCTTAGGTTACCGAGCCGCGATCAGGCCACCGCACCCGACCCGCCTCTCCCGGCCCCGCTCGGCTCCCGTCGTCCATACGGCCGATGTGCGGCCGGAATTCACCTGTCGCCCCGTGGCGGAAACCCGGTGAACCCGATGAAGCGGACATGAACCCGAAGGAGGCCGTCCGGCCGGATTATCGGTAAGGAATGCACAGGCCAACCGGAAACGTTCCGAGAATTGATCAAGTTCGGCTTGATCAATTCGAGAATCCACCCGGAGAACGCTCCCCGCGCCCCGAACGGAGTACCGGAAGTGAGCCGACCGGACCCCGGCAAAACGGGACGTTCGGCCGCTCGCGACCCCACTCGGGTGCGTGTAACGTGCGCGTTTCACTTCCCCCGGACAACCGCTCCGACCTGCGAATACCTGCTTCCGGAAGGTTGCCGCAGCACGTTCCAGGCGCTGTTGTCAAGCCCCGAGATACGCCCTGACCTGCGGAAACGCCATTCAGAACGGGCACTTCCCGTGTTAGACTGGATAGCCACGGAAGGGGTACCTGTCACATGACGTTCAAGGTTGGCGACACCGTGGTCTATCCCCATCATGGGGCCGCGCTGATCGAGGCCATCGAAACTCGCCAGATCAAAGGCGTGGACAAGACCTACTTGGTGCTGAAGGTCGCCCAGGGTGACCTGACGGTTCGGGTGCCGGCGGACAATGCGGAGTTCGTCGGCGTTCGCGATGTGGTCGGCCAGGACGGGCTCGACCGGGTCTTCGAGGTGCTCCGCGCGCCATACGCGGAAGAGCCGACGAACTGGTCCCGTCGCTACAAGGCAAACCTCGAGAAGCTCGCCTCCGGCGATGTGATCAAGGTCGCCGAGGTCGTGCGCGATCTGTGGCGTCGCGAGCGTGAGCGCGGTCTCTCCGCCGGTGAGAAGCGCATGCTCGCGAAGGCGCGGCAGATCCTGGTGAGCGAGCTCGCCCTCGCGGAGAACACCAATGAAGACAAGGCCGAAGCCCTGCTCGACGAGGTCCTCGCGTCCTGACGCACAGGTGCCGGATGCCGTGACGTCCTCCGGGGCGAAGCTCTCCGGAGCTCTTCCGGACGTCGGCGGTTGCGGACGCAGAAGTGCCGCGGTGCCCGCATGATGACGAGATCATCCGGCGGGCGCTGCGGCATCTCCGTTCCACGCAGTATGGGTTCCACGCGGTATTGCGGTGTGCCGGGGCCGGGCAGCCGGGACCAGTCGTCACGGAAGGGGCTGGTCCAGGCGGAGCGCCCGGCATTCCCCCCGAGCTCTACGAGCAGGGGGCACCCCCAGGCAATACCCAACTCGGCCGAGGAAGCAAACCTGAACGCCAACGCAATGTCTGATCGAGCCGATGTCACGCCCCTGCGCACCGCGGTGGTCATCCCGGCGGCCGGCCGTGGGGTCCGGCTCGGCCCGGGCACGCCCAAGGCGCTGCGCGCCCTGAGCGGGACGCCCATGCTCGTCCACGCGGTACGGGCCATGGCGGCCGCGCGCACGGTCTCGCTCGTGGTCGTGGTCGCCCCGCCGGACGGTGAGGCACCGGTGCGCCGGCTCCTGGACGAGTTCCCGCTCGCGGGTGACCGCACCGAGGTGGTGGTCGTCACCGGCGGTGAAACCCGGCAGGAGTCCGTGCGGCTGGGCCTCCAGGCCGTCCCCGAGGACGTCACCACCGTCCTGGTGCACGACGCCGCGCGCCCGCTGGTGCCCGTCGAGACCGTCGACGCCGTCATCGCGGCCGTCCGGGAAGGAGCGCGCGCCGTGGTGCCCGCGCTTCCGCTGGCCGACACGGTCAAGCAGGTCGAGCCCCGTACGGGCGCCGCGGCGGGGGAGCCCGAGCCGGTGGTCGGCACCCCCGAGCGGGCGCTGCTGCGGGCCGTGCAGACCCCGCAGGGCTTCGACCGCAGCACGCTGGTCGCGGCGCACGAGCGGTTTGCGCACGCCGCCCTGGCGGGCAAGGGCGCCACGGACTGCGCCGGGCTGGTGGAACGGCTCGGCGTCCAGGTCGTGGTGGTCCGCGGCCATGAGGAGGCGTTCAAGGTGACCCGGCCGCTGGACCTGGTCCTGGCCGAGGCGGTACTCGCCCGCAGGAGGGCCAACGATGGTTTCTGACCCGCCCCCGATGCCGCTGGTCGGGATCGGCACCGATGTGCACGCCTTCGAGGAGGGCCGCGAGCTGTGGTGCGCGGGCCTGCTCTGGGCGGACGCCACGCACGGCCTGGCCGGGCACTCCGACGGCGACGTGGCCGCGCATGCCGCCTGCGATGCGCTGTTCTCGGCCGCGGGCGTCGGTGATCTCGGCGCGCACTTCGGTACGGACCGGCCCGAGTGGTCGGGCGCGGCCGGTGTCACCCTGCTGGCCGAAGCCGCCCGGATTGTCCGGGAGGCGGGCTTTGAGATCGGCAATGTGGCGATCCAGGTGATCGGCGTACGGCCCAAGATCGGCAAGCGGCGGGCCGAGGCGCAGCGGGCGCTCTCGGCCGCGGTCGGCGCCCCGGTCTCGGTCGCCGGCACCACCAGTGACGGTCTGGGGCTGACCGGTCGCGCCGAGGGGCTGGCGGCCGTCGCCACCGCCCTGGTCTTCCGGACGGGTATTGCCGGGTAAGGCCTGCTCGGGCCCGCTCGCTGGCATACGGTGACCGGTGAACCGATACTTCGCGAGGGAAGGACCGGAAGGTGTCAGCCGAACTCTCGGACGACTTGAAGAAGTACCTCGACGACTACCCCGTCTTCGCCAACATCGCGACGATCCAGCCGGACGGCAGCCCGCAGCTGTCGGTCGTCTGGGTCAAGCGGGACGGCGACGACCTGCTGATCTCCACGACCGTCGGACGGCGCAAGGAGAAGAACCTGCGCCGCGATCCGCGGGTGACCGTTCTGGTGAACCCGCCGAACGCGCCTTACACCTACGCCGAGATCCGTGGCGTGGCCACGCTCGGCAGCGAGGGCGGGGCGGAGCTGATCGACGAGCTGTCACGGAAGTACACGGGCAAGGACTACGCCGACTTCAACCCGGCGGCCAAGGAGGACGCTCCGCGGCTGGTCGTCCGCATCACTCCGAGCAGAGTCGTCGGCTCCCTCTGAGCCGGCTCAGGGGCCGTCCGACTTGCTCGCGCCCACCCGGTCGGCCTCGGCCTTTTTATAGGGCTCGGTATTGTGCCGGTGGTCGCGGGGCTCCTGCAGCACCGCTGTCAGCCGGTTGAGCCGAGCGGTCTTCCCGGGCGTGGGGGGTGCCGAGTTGCGCCGCATCTCCTCGATGCCCCTGAGGGCCGCCCGGCGCAGCCGCTTGCCCAGCGGGCGCTCGATGCAGCGGTGGATGAGCCAGGCGGCGGCCAGCATCACCACGATGAGCCCCAGGACGAGCAGGGGGGCGGGCACGCGCTCGCGCAGCCCGTGGATGATGGTCATTCCGATGTACTGGTGGATCAGGTAGAGCGGGTAGGTGAGCGCGCCCGCGGTCGTCAGGCGCCGCCATTGCAGCCGGTCGAAGTAGCCCAGCGCGATCAGCGCCAGCAGCGTATAGGCGAGGACGAGGATCAGCGAGGCGGGCCAGGTGGCGACCGAGGAGTTGGTGTTGTCGGAGACCCGCTTGGGCACATGGTGCAGGGCGAGCAGCAGGGACATCGCCACGATGCCCCAGAGCAGGGCCGTGGGCTTGAACCGGTGCATCAGGTAGAAGGCGATCCCCGCGATGAAGTGCGGTGCGTACAGCGGCATGGCCCAGAACTCGAGCAGTTTGCTGTCCGCCGCGTGCGCGGTGACCGCGGCGACCGTCCACAGGCCGCAGAAGAGGACGCACTTGCGGTAGGTGACGCCGGTGGCCACCACGATCGCGAAGAGGACGTAGAACTTGAGCTCGATGAACAGCGTCCAGTAGACGCCGTCCACGTCCCATACCCCCAGGCCCTGCTGGAGCATCGTCAGATTGGTGAGGACGGTGTCCCAGTTCTTTACGCTGCGCACCTGTGGCCACAGGGTGATGACCCCAGCGGTCAGCAGGACCGCGAACCAGTAGGCGGGATAGATCCGGGAGATCCGGGAGGTCACGAACTCGCCCAGGGTCCTGCCCCAGGTGCTCATGCAGATGACGAAGCCGCTGATCAGGAAGAAGACCTCGACGCCCAGCCAGCCGTACCGGGTGAACGGCCGCAGGTGCGGAAAGATCTCGTCGGGGTTCTGGCCCCAGCCGCCGTACAGGGCGGTGTAGTGGAAGACCACGACCATGAGGGCCGCCAGCAGGCGGAGCCCGTCGAGGACATACAGCCTGGGTGCTTGGTGCGGGACGGCTGCCCGGCCGCCATCGAGTCCACCTCGGCCGGCCAAACGCATGTCGTCCACTCCCGTTGCCTAGTCGGATGGTCGTATGCAGGGGGTGCGCCAGGAATGCTGACACAGGAGGTGCCCGTGTCACCGTGACAGTTCTCTGCTGTCCCCATTTTTCTCCACCGTCTCCCCTGGATGGTGGTATCCGGGCTATCCGGCCCGGATGTCCGCCACCGCGCGGCGCAGGCCGCTGCCGACCCGGCGGGCCAAGGGGCGCTCGACCCATAGGTGTACCAGCCAGGCGGCCATCAGCATCCCCGCGATCAGGACGGGCAGCAGCACATAGCGCGGCATCCGGCCGTCCGTGTGCTTGATGATCACCCAGCCGATGCGCTCATGGAGCAGATAGAGCGGATAGGTCAGCGCCCCGGCCGTGGACAGCCAACGCCACTCGAGGCGCCGTGTCCAGCCGAGCGCGGCGGCCAGCACGGCGAGGAAGAACAGTGCCAGCAGCAGGGTGGCCGGCCAGTGCGGCACCCGGTGTCCCATATGACCCTCCGCCCGGGTCTGGGCGCCGAGCAGATCGTGCTGGGCGACCAGGAAGCTGCCGAGGACGATCAGCCAGAGCGCCAGGTTGGGGCGGAAGCGGTGCATCAGATAGAGCGCGATTCCGGCGATGAAGTACCAGCAGTCGTCGGGCAGCAGAATCCGGTCGAGCAGGCTGCTGTCGGCGGCTCGGGCGATGACCGCGGCGAAGGCCCAGGCCACGCAGAAGCCGACGGTCCGCCGGTAGGTCAGGCCCTGCCAGGCGACGAGCGCGAAGAGCAGATAGAAACGCATCTCGATCCACAGCGTCCAGTAGACGCCATCGACCGGGTTCACCCCCAAGGGATCCTGCAGCATTGTCAGGTTGACGGCGACGTCCCGGGCGTTCGGTGCGGCATTGACCTGTGGCCAGAGCGCCAGGACCAGTGCCACGGCGAGCACCGCGAACCAGTAGGCGGGAAAGAGCCGGGTGATGCGGGAAGCGGCGAACTCGCCGACGCTCTTGCCCCAGCAGCTCATGCAGATGACGAAGCCGCTGATCAGGAAGAACAGCTGGACACCCAGCCAGCCGTAGGAGGCGGGCAGATAGGCGGTGGGGAAGAGTGACCACGCGGGCCGCGGCCAGGCGCCGCTGTCAAAGGCGATGTAGTGGTAGGCCACCACCATCAGGGCGGCGCACAGCCGCAGTCCGTCCAGCGCACCCAGTCTGCGGTGCTGCCCGTCGCTCCGCGCCCGGTGCGGCGGTGACACCGGCCGGTCCGGATGCTCCTGCTGTACCGGCAGAGTGGAGTGCAACACCCCTCCTGGGTTCCGCGGCGGGTCACGAGATCCGTGAAACGTGCCGGGGAAGCTACCATGCCTGATTGTATTTTTGCCGCAAGACATTAAATAGCGGGCAAAGGCCACCGTGATGGCTCTGGGGGCTCCGCCCGGACGGCCCCGCCGTGCTGTGCCGCCGGGGCCTGGGCACTGCCGCGGGCCCACTACCCTGGTTCCGTGACCATTCGCCTGTACGACACCAGCGCCCGGCAGATCCGTGACTTCTCCCCGCTCACGCCGGGCTGTGTCTCGATCTACCTGTGTGGCGCCACCGTGCAGGCCGCACCGCACATCGGGCACATCCGGTCGGGGCTCAACTTCGACATCATGCGCCGCTGGTTCAGCCACCGCGGCTATGACGTGACCTTTGTCCGCAATGTCACGGACATCGACGACAAGATCATCAACAAGAGCTTCGAACAGGGTCGTCCCTGGTGGGCGATCGGCTATGAGAACGAGTGCGCCTTCAACGCGGGGTACGACGTCCTCGGTTGCCTGCGCCCGACCGTCGAGCCGCGGGCCACCGGGCATGTGCCCGAGATGATCGAGATGATGCGCGGTCTGATCGAGCGCGGTCATGCCTATGCCGCCGACGGCAATGTCTACTTCGATGTGCGCTCGTTCCCCGGCTACCTCGAGCTCTCCAACCAGGAGCTGGACAACCTCCTCCAGCCCTCCGGCGAGGGCGAGACCGGTAAGCGTGACCCGCGTGACTTCGCCATGTGGAAGGCTGCCAAGGAGGGGGAGCCCAGCTGGGAGACCCCCTGGGGCCGCGGCCGCCCCGGCTGGCACCTGGAGTGCTCCGCCATGGCGCACAAGTACCTCGGCTCCGCCTTTGACATCCACGGCGGCGGGCTCGACCTGATCTTCCCGCACCATGAGAACGAGATCGCCCAGGCCAAGGCCTTCGGCGACGACTTCGCCCGGTACTGGGTGCACAACGCCTGGGTCACCATGAGCGGCGAGAAGATGTCCAAGTCGCTCGGCAACTCCGTGCTCGTCTCGGAGATGGTCAAGGACTGGCGCCCCATCGTGCTGCGCTACTACCTCGGCTCCCCGCACTACCGGTCCATGATCGAGTACAGCGAGGAGGCGCTGCGCGAGGCCGAGTCCGCGTTCGCACGCATCGAGGGCTTCGTCCAGCGAGTCACCGAGAAGCACGGGAAGGCCGTGGAGCCCGCGGTCGAGGTGCCGCCCGCGTTCGCCGAGGCCATGGACGACGACTTCGGCGTCCCGCAGGCGCTCGCAGTGGTGCACACCACCGTCCGGCAGGGCAACTCCGCGCTCACCGCCGATGACAAGGAGACCGCGGTCGCCCGCCTGGCCGAGGTCCGCGCCATGCTCGGCGTCCTGGGCCTGGACCCGCTGGACGAGCGGTGGGCCGGCGGCGCCGGCCGCGGCGACGACCTGCACGGCGTGGTGGACTCGCTGGTCCGGTTGGTGCTCGAGCAGCGCCAGGCGGCCCGCTCCCGCAAGGACTACGCCACCGCCGACGCCATCCGCGACCAGCTTCAGCAGGCCGGCCTGGCCATCGAGGACACCCCGTCCGGTCCGCGCTGGTCGCTCGGCTGAGCGACACTTTTCATAAGCACACGTTTTCGTGAGCACATTTTTTAGCAGTGATAGCAGTCAGCAGTGATAGCAGTCTTTCAGCAGTGATAGCAGTAGGAAACAGGTGACCCATGGCCGGCAACAGCCAGCGCAGGAACCGCCGCACGTCCAACAAGAAGGGCGCGACGGTCGGCAGCGGCGGCCAGCGGCGTCGTGGCCTGGAGGGCAAGGGCCCCACTCCGCCCGCGCACATGCGCAAGGGGCACAAGAAGAACCGTGTCGCCAACGCCCAGGCCAAGCAGGCGGCCCGCCGCCCGGCCCCGCGCCGAGGCGGCCCCAAGGGCACCAACGAGCTTGTCGTCGGCCGTAACTCGGTGGTCGAGGCGCTGCGCGAGGGCGTCCCCGCCAACACCCTCTACGTCCAGCAGTACCTGGACAACGACGAGCGGGTCCGCGAGGCGCTCCAGCTTGCCTCGGAAAAGGGCCTCAACCTCATGGAGGCGCCCCGCCCCGAGCTCGACCGGATGACCAACGGCCTCAACCACCAGGGCCTGGTCCTCTCGGTGCCCCCGTACGACTACGCCCATCCCGAGGACCTCACCGCCGCCGCCTTCGACGACGGCGAGGACCCGCTGATCGTCGCCCTCGACGGCATCACCGACCCGCGCAACCTCGGCGCCGTCGTCCGCTCCGTCTCCGCCTTCGGCGGCCATGGCGTGGTCGTCCCCGAGCGGCGCGCGGCCGGCATGACCGCCAGCGCCTGGAAGACCTCGGCCGGCACCGCCGCCCGTACGCCCGTCGCCCGCGCCACCAATATGACGCGGATGCTGGAGGCGTACCAGAAGGAGGGCCTGATGGTCGTCGGCCTCGCGGCGGACGGCGATGTCGAGCTGCACGAGCTGGACGCACTCGAGGGCCCGGTTGTGATCGTCGTCGGCAGCGAGGGCAAGGGGCTGTCCCGGCTGGTCGGCGAGACCTGCGACGTCCGGGTGCGCATCCCGATGCCCGGCGGCGCCGAATCGCTGAACGCCGGTGTCGCCGCCGGTGTGGTGCTGTACGAGGCGGCCCGCCGCCGGGCCTGACCCGGCACACCCCTGGGGCGTGTCCCCTGGGCGCGGCCATGGAAACGATCTTCCATGGCCGCGCCGCCAGTTGAGGGCCTTGACGGGCCTCGGACACCCCGAGTCGGTCAAAGCAGTGTCCTAATCTCCGGTCACTCGGTTAGATGAGTGTGGACACCAGAACACCCCGCACACCTACGGGGGGAAGCTCTTCCGGGTACGACGACCAGCCCGCGCTGAGTACGGTGAAGGTCCCGTCCGATCCCGCGCAGGTCTCCGTCAACCACCTGAGCTTCCGCGTGCAGCTTGCGCGCCCCCCGCGCGCCGCCCGGCAGTTCACCGGAGTCGCCGCCGACACGGCGCAGCTGCCCACCACCACGGGCCCGGCGAAGCGCCGCACCCATGTGGTGTGGAGCGGGCGGACCGAGTCCGGCGACGCGGCTCCCACCCAACTCCTGCAAGCCATGCGGGATTCCGGCGCCGCACGGGCCGCCGCGTCCGGGCGCGACGCGGGCGCCACCCAGGTACTGCCGCGCATCGGCGTCGACGACACCCCCGGCGGCCTCATCGGACCCCGCGATCCCGTCGACCCCATCGACTCCGGCACCCAACTCCTGCCCAGAGTGGGCTCGGTGCCCGGCGCCTACGACGAACCACCGTATGACTACGGCGAGTTCGACGACCGCCACGGCAACCCCAGATTCCCCCGCCAGGGCAACGACGCGGTCCGGCACGCCTATTACCCCGGCCGCCGGATGAATCTCGGCGTGGTCCTGCTGCCCCTGCGCATCTTCCTCGGCCTGATCTCCATCTGCGCCGGCATGGGCAAGCTGTGCGACCCCGTCTACTTCGACGGCGGCAAACGCGGCTCCATGGTCACCTGGCTGACCTCGCTGCACCCCTGGGGCGCCGCCGCGCCGCTGCGCGCCTTCGCCCTCGGCCACCCCGTCGGCTCCGGGCTCACCGTCGCCTTCCTCCAAGTCGTCGTCGGCGTCCTCACCATCTTCGGCCTCTGGCAGCGCCTCGCCGCCGGCATCGGCGTGGTGCTCTCGGCCGCCCTCCTGGTCACCGTCAGCTGGCGTACCGTCCCCGTCTACGATGCGCCCGACATCATCTACCTCGCCGCCTGGAGCCCCCTGGTCATCGCCGGTGCGCCCTTCTACTCCGTCGACGGGCGCCTGGCGGGCGAGGCATGGCGGCGGCTCGGCCCGCGGGCCGAGCTCTGGGAGCTGCGGCGCCGGGTGCTGCGCCGCGGCGGCATCATGGCGACCGTCCTCATCGGGCTCTCGTTGATCACCGGTTCGGTGCTCGGCGGGGCCGTGCGTTCCGCGCAGGTCGCCCCGGCCTCCACCCCGCCCGCGCCGCCCGCGAACAGCCTGCCCGGCTCGCCGCTCCCGCAGCGCCCGGGTTCCAGCACCACCCCGCGCGGTGTGCACGGCTCGGCCGTCCCGGGGACGCCCAAGCCCTCCGCGAGCAGCCGGAAGCCGGCCACGCCCAGTGCCACCGCCCCGGCCGCCGCCGGTACCGCGCGGACGCCGGCCGGCTCGGCGGCGACCGGTGGCCACCCGGGTGCCGGTCCGGGCAGCTCGCACTCCGCTCCGCAGACCCCGCACCACCAGCCCGCGGCCCCGGCCGCCCCGCCGCACAGCTCCTCCGGGGCCTCGGCCGCGGGCGGATCGAGCGGTGGCTCGTCGTCCGGCGGATCGGGCTCGTCCGGCGGCTCGTCGGGCGGCGGCGCGCTTGGCGGTCTGCTCGGCTGACGTCCCGCGGCACCGCGCACGGTGGCCTCGTACCCATGAGGGGTACGAGGCCACCGTCGTCAGCCCGCCAACTCCCGGGCGGCCTCGGTCAGATCCTTGGCCGTGTCGATGGCGCGCCAATACGCGCCCTGCGGCAGTGGGAAACCGGCCAGCCGGCGCTCACGGGCCAGCCGTGGGAAGGTGGTCCGCTCGTGGTCGCCGCGCTCCGGCAGCAGATCGGCGAAGTCCGCGGAGAAGACATAGACGCCCGCGTTGATCAGATACGGGGACGGCGGCGACTCGATGAAGTCGAGGACATGCCCGAACTCGTCCGTTTCCACGGCGCCCCAGGGGATGCGGGGCCGGGCCAGTGCCAGGGTGGCCGTCGCATCGCGCTCCTGGTGGAAGGCGGCCATCTCGCGCAGTGAGAAGCGCGTCCAGATGTCGCCGTTGGTGGCGTACCAGGGCCGGTCGGGGTGGGGGAGGGAGGCCGCCGCGTGCTTGAGGCCGCCACCGCGGCCGAGGGGTTCCTTCTCGACCACGGTCGTCACCCGGAGCGGCAGGTCGGCCGACACGAGCCAGGCCTGGAGAACTTCGGCCAGATGGCCGCACGAGACCACGGCGTCGGTGACGCCCTCGGCGGCGAGCCAGGCGAGCTGGTGGCCGATGATCGGGACTCCGGTGCCGGGAATCTCGACCATCGGCTTGGGGCGGTCGTCGGTGTACGGCCGCAGCCGTGATCCCTGGCCGCCGGCCAGGATCACGGCTTGTGCGGGGCTGGGGTGGGTGCCGGTCATGTCCGCACGATATGCCGTGCCGCAGCGTGCGGAACGACCGGCGGTCCCTGGCGGTCAGTGCCCTTGGGCGACGCCCGAGGCGAAGGAGGTGTCGCAGACGGGCCGGGAGTACGCCTGGGCCTTGCGCACGGAGTGGTACTTGGCGACCGCCGCCTGCCCCAGCACTCGGGCGATGTCCGCGCAGTAGCGGGCGAGCGACGGACGGCCGTTGGTCGCCGCCTGGAGGTGGGTGAGGGCGACGCCTGGGTTCTTCTCCTGGAGCTCGGTCAGCAGCCGGTCGCGCAGCACCTCGTGCGGTGCCCGCGCGGCCCTGGCGGTGGAGGCGGTCTCGGACGAGGCGGTGAGCACCTGGGACTCGGCGTTCGGCGCCGCCCAGGGCACGCGGGTGACCGCGAGCGTCCCGGAGAGGACGAGAACGACTGGGAGGACTAGGGCGAGGGTTCTGCCGATGCGGCGGGCGGCCTGGTTCATGCGGGAGATGGTAGCGAGGGGTAATGAGGTGGCGACATTTAGTCACTCGGTCGAGCTACCCGTACCGCCCGTATGTGGCTGCGAAGTTGACGCACGGGAACCGAAAAGGGCGATGTGTCAAAGTATTTATCGATACATCGGATTGACCGGGCGGTGCCGCGGACGTCCGATGGCCGCGGCACCGCCCGCCGCTCAGTCGCTCAGCCGCTCGCCGGACGAGGTGGAGAAGACATGCAGCTCGCCCGGGCGGGGCACGACCTGCAGGGTCGACCCCTTCTCCGGTACGCGCCGCCCATTGACCCGGACGACCAGGTCCTTCTGTTCGCCGCCGACCTCCGCCGAGCCATAGACATAGCCGTCGGCGCCGAGCTCCTCGACCACGTTCACCGTCACCGCCAGGCCCGCGTCGGCGTTCTTCTCGACCACGTCGAAGTGCTCCGGCCGCACGCCGACCGTGACCGTGCGGTCGCCCCGGTCCGCGGCGGCCGTCAGCGCCTCGCGTGAGACGGGCACCACGCTGTCGCCGAACTTCACGCCGCCGTCGGCGATCGGCACCTCGACCAGGTTCATCGCCGGCGAGCCGATGAAGCCCGCGACAAAGAGGTTGGCCGGCCGGTCGTACATATTGCGCGGCGAGTCCACCTGCTGCAGCAGGCCGTCCTTGAGCACCGCCACCCGGTCGCCCATGGTCATGGCCTCGACCTGGTCATGGGTGACATACACCGTGGTGATCCCGAGCCGCCGCTGCAGCCCGGCGATCTGGGTGCGGGTCTGTACCCGCAGCTTCGCGTCCAGGTTCGACAGCGGCTCGTCCATCAGGAACACCTGCGGCTCGCGGACGATCGCCCGTCCCATCGCCACGCGCTGCCGCTGACCGCCGGACAGCGCCTTGGGCTTGCGCCCCAGGTACTCGGTGAGGTCGAGGATCCGCGCCGCGTCCTCGACCTTCTGCCGGATCTCCGCCTTGGGCACGCCCGCGATCTTCAGGGCGAAGCCCATGTTGTCGGCGACGGTCATGTGCGGGTACAGCGCGTAGTTCTGGAACACCATGGCGATGTCCCGGTCCTTCGGCGGCAGATGTGTGACATCGCGGTCGCCGATGCGGATCGAGCCGCCGTTGACGTCCTCGAGCCCCGCGAGCATCCGCAGCGAGGTGGACTTCCCGCAGCCGGAGGGCCCGACCAGGACGAGGAACTCACCGTCCTCGATGGCGATGTCGAGCTGGTCGACGGCGGGTTTCCCGGACCCCGGGTAGATCCGGGTCGCCTTGTCATATGTGACCGTGGCCATGCTGATGCGGTCCCTTCACCGGCAGGAACGTGCCGGACGATCCGAGTAGAGGGAGTGGTCCAGTCCAATGCGGACGGGTTGTCGGTGACGGTACCCGTGGCGCGGGCGGTTGTCAGCAGGGTGCGGGTCACGAAAATCACGGCTGGGGCGGCGGCGGAGTCCGGTTAGACTGCTTCAGCGCGCCGCCTTAGCTCAGTTGGTAGAGCAACGCTCTTGTAAAGCGTAGGTCGTCGGTTCGAGTCCGACAGGCGGCTCCGGAGAAGCCCGGGTCAGTTACGCACTGGCCTGGGCTTTCTTTGTGATCGGGGTCGGCTGCGCCGGGATGGCGACGGACCGTTGGCCCGAGGGTGCGCCCGAAGTGAGCCCGGCGGTGCCGTGAACCGCCTCTCGACGGCCACGTGGAACGAGCCGCGCGGCGGCTTCGGCGGCATCCTTCGCCACTTGGGGCAGGACGCTGGTGTATGTGTCCGAGGTGATCGTGATGGAGGAGTGACCGAGCATCTCCTGCACGACCTTCATGTCGGTTCCGGCGGCCAGTGCGATGGTGGCGGCGCCGTGTCGCAGGTCGTGCAGCCGGATCGGAGGGAGCCCGGACGCGGCGACGAGCTTCTCGAACCGATCCGAGACGACGCCCGGGTGCAGCCACTCGCCGTTCTCCCGTGTGAAGACGCGGCCGGTGTCCACCCATACCTTTCCCCACTCGAGCCGCTCCGCGTTCTGCCGCCTGCGGTGCGCCTTGAGGACCTTGACCGTGTCGGCGTCGAGGGCGACGGTGCGCGTACCGCTGTCGGTCTTGGGGGCGTCCTCGTAGACCTCCCAACCCTTCTGTACGAGCTGCTTGGAGATGGCCAGGAAGGCGTTCTCGAGGTCGGCGTCGCCCCACCCCTGCCCGCACGCTTCTCCGCGCCGCAGGCCCCGGAAGGCAATGAGGTGCCACATGGCGTAGAGACGGTCCTCGGCTACGAAGTCGAGGAACTCACCGGTCTGCTCGGGGGTCCACACCATGACCGGGGAAGGCTTCTCGCCGGTCCGGCGCCACTGCTCGACCCGCTTGGCCGTCCAGACGAGAGCCTTGGGTCGCTTGCCCGGGTCGAGCTTGACGTGTGCGGCCGGGTTGAAGGTGATCAGCTGTTGAGCGATGGCGTCGTTGAGAGCGGCCCGGAGCGTGGCGCGGATCCTCTGGCGAGTCGAGGCCCCGGCTGTTCGCCGGAACGGGGGTATCTGCGCGAGAGCCTCCTTCAGCGCCTTGCGGCGGGATCGGTTCTCGCTCCCCTTCCGGGGGATCTGCGCCAACTCGGCTACCACGGCATGCCGCTGCGCGTTGCCCTCCTCGATCTCGAGGTTGGTCTCGATGATGGAGTTGAACATGGCTACCAGGTGGTCAACGCGCAGCCGGTTGAGCGGCACGGCACCGATGTGCGGCTTCAAGTGCACCCGGATGTCGGTCTCGTTCCGGGCGATCGCGGTCGGCCGGCCGTGCTTATTGGCGAGCCAACTGTCCAGCCACTCACCGACGGTGAGCTTGCTGGTGAGCGACTGCCCCGTGTGCAGCTTGCGCTTCGTCTCGTCGAAATCGGGGATCGGTTCCTTCTTGGATGCCACCTCCTCGAGGAGATCGCCCATGCGGACGCGCCCCTCGGCGTCATCCTTGCCCGGGATGCCGAGCAGCGCGCGAACCTTGTCGAGGTCGGCCTGCGCTGTGGTCTTGGAGTCGTAGCCGCTGCGCCGGAAGACGCGTCGCGTGCCGTCCTCGCGGGTCGGTAGCTCCTGCCGGATGTTCCACAGCCCGTGCCGCTTGTTGGTGAGTTTGGGGCAGGACTGGCCGTATTGCTTGCCGGTCTCCGGGCTGCGGCAGGCGCAGCGCCGGAATGTCGAACCTTTCATACGCGCTCCCCTCAAGGGATCATCGGATGGCGGGATCTAGGGTGAGGTGTGCCCCTCGTCGTCGGGCTCGGCTGCCTTGAGCGGCTGGACGTAGGCGGGCAGCCAGGGAAGCCGGAGACCTTGGCTGGTCATCTCGGCGCGCAGCTGGTGGAGTTGCCGCTCCAGTCGGCTGATCATCTCGCGGACGGCTTCGATCTCCGGGTTCGGTTCCCTGGTGATGAGGTCGGCCACGATGGTCCCGTGCAGGGACCAGATGCGGTCGATCAGGTCACGGTGTTCACGGACTCGGCTGATTGCCCAGATGGGGGCGGGCGGCGGTTGAGGAGTTCGGGGTTTTTCCTCTTCCTGGTGCGGCTGCATTTTCTCTCCGGCCAGCCAGTCGATGGCCTGTAGCGGGTCGCTGCTCTGCCAGGGCAGGTAATCGACCTGATCGACGTAACCGGCGGGGAAGATCAGGGCTGCCGGAGGTACATCCAACGCGGCGGCGAGGGCGATGACCTCGGGTACGGAGACGTTCAGCTTTCTGGCGTTCTCGATGTTCGAGATGACGTTGCGGGGGATAGGCATCCCCAACCTCGAGCACTGGTCGGAGAGTTGTTGAGCGCTCATGCCCCGTGAGCGTCGGTGTCGCCGTAGCTCGTTGGCGATCGTGCGCCCCATGCTTGTCGCCCAGTCGTCGTGCTGCTCCATATTGAAGCAATTTACGGCGCGGCTTGCGCAATATCAATACGTCTCGTACCGTTCGGATCCGTGGCGCACATTCCGAACTCCCATCGCTAGGGGTTGCGCAAAAATGACACAGAACCTGCCGCCAGTTGTGCGGGAGATGGCTACTCCTGACCTCGGGGGCCTGTCACCCACCATCGACGTCGAGACCGCCGGACGTGCCTTCGGTATCGGGCGCAGCACGGCCTACCAGTTGGCTCGCTCGGGGAACTTTCCCTGCAAGGTGGTCCGCGCGGGGCGCTCGTACCGCGTTGTGACCTCTGACCTGCTGCGTGTCCTCGGGATCACTTCACTCGGCACTGACGGTCCAGAGATGGCCGCTCCGCCGTCGTCCGAAGAGAACGTCCCACCCGCCGCCAGTTCCCATTAGCGCAGAGCGGCGCCGGGGTGGCTGCCCCGACGCCGCCCGGAAAGCGAACGTCCGATGGGTAGCATCGCACGGCCCCGGGAAGGGGCCGAGGGAAGGGTGAACGCCACGGCAGACGCCGAACGGATCCTTTGTGGCACCCCAACAGCCGTCAGCCCAGGCGACGTTACAGCTCTGTGGGCAGAGCAGCAGTACACAGCCCTGGGGGTCACCGATAACCCCGAGTACGGCAGCCTCGCATGGCTGCGACTCCACGTCGAAGACCCGCGCCGTCCGGCCGCCATCATCGAAGCCGCCGAACTCTGGCGTCGCCACCGGGCTAACGAGGCATGGCTCGATCAGCTTCTCGGCGAGGACCCAGGCCGCTGGTTCGCGGTCGTCACGGCCGACGCCGACGAGCAAGCCCGCAAGATCGCACCCGCACTTGCCCGACAGCCCACGGTCGCGGAACTGGCCGCCCGCAGGGCGCAGCACGTACCGGCCCGCGAGATCGTCGCAACGCCCGGGTGGCCGCCCATGGCGATACCCGGCCGCCCCGGCTGGCGGCGCCATCTGATCGACGGCAAGCAAGTCGATCTCCCGCACAGCGATCCGGATGGCCAGGAGGGTGCACCTTGACCATGAATGAAACCGCCCCTGCCTGGCCTGGGACTGACGTTGCGGCAGGGCGACTTGGACCTTTGCCGGTCGTCGAGCAGCACTCCGGCGGGGAAGGCTCCGGCATCGACGTGCCGCCCATAGACGTGCCGTCAGGGGGCGCAGGTATGCCGGCCGATGAGGACAAAGGGCGGAGAGGCCCGTCGCAGGCGTCCTTGCTCGTCGCCCTCGCACGCGGGACATACGAACTGTTCATGTCCGAGGTGGCCTTCCCCTCGTAGCGTAGAGACCGTGACTGCAAGGGAAGTTGGGAGTCA
>NZ_JBDJPF010000062.1:0-44930 GCF_054957865.1 Streptomyces xingningensis | reverse complement strand
GTGAAGTGCCATCTATCTCGGCCAACTGGCCCAGCTATTCAGTTAGTTCAGAGAAGCCCAGGTCCAGACACGCTGGGTCACCGGGCAACTTCTCGGCAAGGCCGAGGAGTTGAGCAGTGTCCACATGTTGGGTCATGCGACCGCAGACCGCTTCTGCAACCGGCGCAGCTCGCGGCTGCCCATGGGCGCCTCATCCGTCTGACCGATCACTTCCTGCCGCTGAGCTGCCTCGCGCTCGGTAACGACCGGCACCAGTCGCTCGATTGAGACCTGGGCGTTCATCAGCGCGTGGTCAAAATTCCCATCGACCTCCGCCATGATCGCGTCATGAGCGAGTGATTGCATGCTGGTACCGATCCGGCGTGCGGCGGCCGCCAAGCGTTCAAGCTCGTCTTCATCGAAGCGGACGTTCAAACCACGTTTCGTCTCAGCCATGAGATCGACGGTACCAGCGGTACCACCCCCTACCGCGGAACCTTCACCGATACGGATGCCGCACCTCAGAAACCCACCCGACGGCAGAGCTGGATCTGCTAAGCCACTCAACGCGGCTGGCCATGGCTGCCAACAAGTGAAGGCGGCGGAGCACCCGCCCTCAACGCCCCGCCCCCTTCAGCGAATCCAGCTCCGCCCGCCACAGCCGGATGTACGCGATCAGCTGGGCCCGGTCGTCGGCGGGCACGGCCCGCGCCGTGCCGCGCAGCCGCAGCGCCTTCTCCCCCCAGCGCTCGCGCGCATTCCCGTCGGTCTCCGACAACGCCTCGTACTGACCGGCCAGCCGGGCCGCCGTCTCGGTGAAGATGTCGTGGACGACGGACGTGTCCACATGCTCGTACCGTAATGACCCGCTCACAGCCACTTCTTCCATACCTCCGGGTGCGCCTTCACCCACCGCTTGGCGGCCTCGTCGGCCGAGAGCTTCTTCTCGGCCATCAGCTGTGCGACCTCGTTCTGATCGGCCTTGGTCCAGCGGAACTCCTTCAGGAACCGGGCCGCATCCCCGCCCTTGCGGGTGAAGTCGGCGTTGAAGAACTTCTTCAGCGAGGACGTCGGATACGCGCAGTTGACGGACGACGGATCCTTGGTGCCCTGCTCCGCGCAGGCGTCCGAGTAGGCGGGCAGCTTGACCTCGGTCATGGGGACTTCGTTGAAGAGCCACTGCGGCTCGTACCAGTAGGTCAGGAAGGGCTTCTTGTCCTTGGCGAACTGCTTGATCTGGGTGATCTGCGCGGCTTCCGAGCCGGCGAAGACCACCTGGTAGTCCAGGCCGAGGTTCTTCACCAGCGCCTTGTCATTGGTGACATAGGAGGGCGAGCCGTCCAGCAGCTGGCCCTTGCCGCCGCTCTCGGGGGTGCGCAGTTGCGAGGCGTATGTGTTGAGGTTCTTCCAGTCGAGGACGTCGGGGTGGGCGTCGGCGAAGTAGGTGGGCACCCACCAGCCGATGTGGCCGGTGACGCCGAGTTCGCCGCCGTCGACCACGGTCTTCTTGTCCTGGACGTAGCGCTTCTCCTGGTCGGGGTGGCCCCAGTCCTCCAGGATGGCGTCCACCCGGCCCTGGCCGAGCGCGTCCCAGGCGGGCACCTCGTCGACCTGGACGGTGTCCACCCGGTAGCCCAGTTCGTGCTCCAGCAGATAGGCCGCGACGGCCGCGTTGGCGCGGGCGCCGACCCAGGACTGCACGGAGAGGGTCACGGTCTTGGCGCCCGCCGCGTTGGCATAGGGCGAGCCCTGCTTGGTCATGTCGGCGGCGCCGCAGCCGGTGAGGGCGAGCAGGCCGAGGGCGGCGACGGCCGCCAGTGGTTTACGCACCATCGCGCGCTCCCTTCGTCGGCTGGGTGACCCGGTCGAGCATCAGCCCCAGGCAGGCGATGGAGACGCCCGCGACCAGGCCGGTGGCCAGGTCGCCCTGGGCGAGGCCGAAGACCACGTCATAGCCGAGGGCGCCGCCGCCGACCAGGCCGCCGATGATGACCACCGACAGCACCAGCACCACGGCCTGGTTGACGGCCAGCAGCAACTCGGCCCGGGCCAGTGGGAATTGGACGTGCAGCAGCTGCTGGCCGCTGGTCGCGCCGAGGGAGCGGGAGGATTCCAGGGCGGCCGGGTCGGCCTGGCGCAGGCCCTGTCCGGCGATCCGGATGACGGCGGGCAGGGCGTAGACGATCGCCGCGGCGGCGGCCGGGGCGCGGCCGACGCCGAACAGCGCGACGACCGGGATGAGGTAGACGAACTGCGGCATGGTCTGGAAGACGTCCAGCACCGGGCGCAGCAGCCGCTCCGTCCGCCGGCTGCGGGCCACCGCCACCGCCACGGCGAAGCCGACGACGAGGGTGACGGCGACGGCGGCCAGCACCTGGGACAGGGTGTCCATGGCGGCGTCCCAGCGACCCAGCACGCCGATCGCGGTGAGCGCGAGCGCGGCGGTGAGAGTGGTGCGCCAGGTGCCGATGGGCCAGGCGAGGAGGGCCACCAGCAGCAGGGCTCCCCACCAGGGCAGGCCCTGGAGGCCGTCCCGCAGCGGGTCGAGCACCCAGCCGGTGTAGTGGGCGGCCCAGTCGGCGGTGCCGCCGATCCCGGGGATGCCGGAGTAGAGGTGGTCGACCATCCAGTCCTTGGCCCGGTTGACCGGTGCGGTGATGGCGACGGTCCAGCCGTCGGGCCAGCTCTGCGAGCCCGCCAGGCGGCCCGCGATCGCCACGGCGGCGGTGGCGGCCCCGGCCGACGCCCAGGCCCAGGGGGCGGGCACCCGGCCGAACGGCCCGTTGGGCGCGGGGTGGGCGCGGCCCGGGGCGTCCGTCCCCGCGGTGGTGCGGTCCAGCACGATCGCCAGCAGCACGATCGGCACTCCGGCGGCCAGCGCCGCACCGACGTCGACAGTCGACAGGGCCTGGTAGACGCGGTCACCGAGGCCGTCCGCGCCGATCACGGAGGCGATCACGGCCATGGAGAGGGCCATCATGATGGTCTGGTTGACGCCGAGCAGCAGCTGCCGCCGGGCCAGCGGCAGGCGCGCGCCGAGCAGGCGTTGCCGTCCGGTGGCGCCCAGCGAGTCGACGGCCTCCAGCACGCCCCGGTCGGTGGAGCGCAGGCCCAGCGCGGTGAGCCGGGCCATGGGCGGGGCGGCGTAGACCACGGTGGCGAGCACGGCGGGGGCCACTCCGATGCCGAAGATCAGCACGATGGGCAGCAGATAGGCGAAGGCGGGGAGGGCCTGCATGGTGTCCAGGACGGGGCGCAGTGCGCGGAATGTACGGTCCGACAGCCCGGCCGCGAGGCCGAGCAGCGCGCCGACGGCGACGGACACCGCGACGGCGACGGCCATCAGGGCGAGCGTGCGCATGGTGGGCACCCACATGCCGAGCAGGCCGCACACGGCGAAGGAGGCCAGCGCCGTCAGGGCGGCGCGGCGGCCGGCGGCGCGCCAGGCGATCAGGGTCGCGCCGGCCGTGACCCCGGCCCAGCCGAGGGCGAGCAGCACCACATAGACGGCCCGGACGGAGGCGATGATCGCCTCGCTGATGTACCCGAAGAAGTAGCGGAAGATCCAGTGGCTGTCGCGGTTGTCCACGATCCAGTCGTTGGCCCGGCCGAGCGGTCCGTCCAGCGAGACGGACAGCTGGTGCGGCCAACTGCCGCTGCCCCAGAGGGCGTTGGCGATGGGTGCGAGCACCGCTCCGGCGGCGAGCAGGACCAGCACCTTGCGGGCGGCCCGGTGCCGCAGCAAGGCGCGCAGCGGGTTTGGTTCGGACCCGGTGGCGACGGCCACCGGGGTGGTACTGCTGATGCTCATGCCGCGGCTTTCTCGATCCGGTCGAGGCCGCCCGGGCCGTCGAGGCCCGCGACGACCCTGAGCAGGCATTCGAAGTCGACCACGCCCACGCACCGCCCCTGGTCCACGACCCGGGCCGATCTGCCGCCCCGGGCGACCACGTCGATGGCGTCGGCGACCGTGGTGCCGGGGGGTACCGCCGGACCGTTCTCCGCCTCGCCCAGGGTGACCGGCCGCATGGCCCGGCGGACGGTGATGACCTGTTCGCGGGGGACGTCCCGGACGAACTCGCGGACATAGTCGTCGGCCGGGGAGCCGACGATCTCCTCGGGGGTGCCGCACTGGACGACCCGGCCGTCGCGCATCAGCGCGATGCGGTCGCCCAGGCGCAGCGCCTCGGAGAGGTCATGGGTGATGAAGACCATGGTGCGGCCCTCGTCGCGGTGCAGCCGGACCACCTCGTCCTGCATGTCCCGGCGGATCAGCGGGTCCAGGGCGCTGAACGGCTCGTCGAACAGCAGGACTTCGGGGTCGGCGGCGAGGGCGCGGGCGAGCCCGACGCGCTGCTGCTGGCCGCCGGACAGCTGGGTGGGGCGGCGCGCCTCCAGGCCGGTGAGGCCGACCTTGTCGACCATCTCGGCGGCCTTGGCGCGGCGTTCGGCCTTGCCGATGCCCTGGATCTCCAGGCCGTAGGCGACGTTGTCGAGCACGGTGCGGTGCGGCAGCAGCCCGAAGTGCTGGAAGACCATGGCCGCGCGGTGCCTGCGCAGTTCGCGCAGCGCGTTCTTGTCCATGCCGCACACGTCCTCGCCGTCGATGGCGATGGTGCCGCTGGTGGGCTCGATCAGCCGGGTCAGGCAGCGGACCAGGGTGGACTTGCCGGAGCCGGACAGGCCCATGACGACGAACACCTCGCCCGGGCGGACGTCGAAGGAGACGTCGCGGACGGCCACCGTACAGCCGGCCTGCTTGCGCAGTTCTTCGGGGGGCAGTTCGGCCAGCGGGCCGCCGGGGACACGGTCGGCCTTGGGTCCGAAGACCTTCCACAGGTTGCGTACGGAGAAGACCGGCGCGGTCTCGGTGGTACTCACTGCGCATCACCCCTCTCGTCGGAGCCCTGCGCAAGCAGCGTTGCGCACTTCTCCCCCACCATCAGCACGCCGATCATCGGGTTGACCGCGGTCATGGTCGGGAAGACGGACGCGTCGGCGATCCGTACCCGCTCCAGGCCGCGTATCCGCAACTGCGGGTCGACCACCGCGAGTTCATCGGCGGCGGCGCCCATCCGGCAGGTGCCGGCCGGATGGTAGACGGTGTGGGCGACCTTGCGGGCGTATTCGCTGAGCTCCTCGTCGGAGGTGATCTCCGGGCCGGGGCACACCTCGCGCTTGAGCCAGCCGGCCAGCGGTTCGGTACCGGCGATCCCGCGGGCGAGGCGGATGCCGTCGACGAGGGTGCGGGCGTCGTAGTCGTCCTCGTCGGTGAAGTAGCGGAAGTCCAGGGCGGGCTTGACCTCGGGGTCGGCGCTGGTGAGGTAGAGGCGGCCGCGGCTGCGCGGCTTGGGGATGTTGGGGGTCATCGACACTCCGTGCTCGGGCTTCTGGTAGCCGAGGCGCTCGGGGTTGTCGGTGAACGGGATCTGGTAGAAGTGGAACATCAAGTCGGGCCCGCCGGCGGCCGGATCGCGCCGGACGAACAGTCCCGCGTCGGAGTCCATCGCCGAGTTCTCGGGGATCGGCCCGTCCGTCTCCCAGACGATCACCGACTCGGGGTGGTCGAGCAGGTTCTCGCCGACGCCCGGCAGGTCGTGGACGACCGGGATGCCCAGCGCGTCCAGGTCGGCCTTGGGGCCGATGCCGGAGTGCAGCAGCAGCCGCGGGGTGTCCACCGCGCCCGCGCAGAGCACCACTTCGCGCCCGGCCTCGACCAGCAGCTCCGTGCCGTCCTCGGTGCGGACCCTCACGCCCGTCACCCGGGTGCCGTCGAGCTCCAGCCGGTGTGCCCAGGTCTCCAGCAGGATGCGGAGGTTGGGCCGGTCACCGGCCTCGATGTGCGGGTGGAGGTAGGCGACGGAGGCCGAGGAGCGCTTGTTGTTCTCCGGGTGGTAGGCCAGGTCGAAGAAGCCGACGCCCTCGTGAAAGGGCTCCTTGTTGAAGCCCTCGACCCGCGGCACCCCGGCGGTCTTCCGCGCCGCCTCGACGAAGTCGCGGGCGATGGCGTTGCGGTCCTTCTCGTCCACCGCGACGATGTTGTTGCGCAGCCGGTCGAAGTAGGGGTCCATGGCCGTGGCGTCCCAGCCCTCGGCTCCGGCGGTCGCCCACTCGTCCCAGTCGCCGGGCAGCGGCTTGAAGGAGATCAGGGTGTTGTGCGAGGAGCACCCGCCGAGCACCCGGGCCCGGCTGTGCCGGATGTGTGAATTGCCGCGCGGCTGCTCGGTGGTGGGGTAGTCGTAGTCCAGGTCGCCGCCGAGCAGGCCCAGCCAGCGGCGCAGCGTGAGCACATCGTCCCGGTCGATGTCGGTGGGGCCGCCCTCGATGACGATGACGCTGGTGCCGGGGTCCTCGGCGAGCCGGGAGGCGATCACCGATCCGGCGGTGCCGCCGCCGACCACGACGTAGTCGGCCGTGAGCTTCTCAACTGCGGGGGGCATACAGGTACTCCTCGTGGGCGAAGGTGCTGCGCGGTCGTCTTGGCCTTTGCCGGGCCGGCCGGGCTGGCCGGTTCAGCCGGCGAACCAGCGCACCGGCCGCGGCGCCAGGTTCTGGTAGATGTGCTTGGGCTCGCGGTACTCGGCGAGCCCCGAGGGGCCCAGTTCGCGGCCGATGCCGGACTTGCCGAAGCCGCCCCACTCCGCCTGCGGCAGGTAGGGGTGGTAGTCGTTGATCCATACGGTGCCGTGGCGCAGCCGCCCGGCGACCCGGCGGGCCCGGCCCGCATCCTGGGTCCAGACCGCGCCCGCCAGCCCGTACTCGGTGTCATTGGCGAGGGCGACGGCCTCGTCCTCGGTGCGGAAGGTCTCCACGGTGAGGATCGGCCCGAAGGTCTCCTCGCGGATGACCTTCATCCCGCGGTGGCAGTGGTCCAGGATGGTCGGCTGGTAGAAGTAGCCGGTGGCGGGCCGGTCGTCGGAGGGCTCGGGCCGGGCGCCGCCGCCGCGCAGCACCGCGCCCTCGCCGAGTGCGGAGGCGACATAGGCCTCGGTCTTGTCCAGCTGTGCGGCCGAGACCAGCGGGCCGCACTCGACGCCCTCGGCGGTGCCGCGGCCGAGCCTGATCCGCTGGGCGCGGCGGGCGAGTTCGGTGACGAACCGCTCGCGGACGGATTCCTCGACGATCAGGCGCGAACCGGCCGAGCAGACCTGGCCGCTGTGGATGAACGCGGCGTTGAGCGCCTGGTCGACGGCGGTGTCAAAGCCCTCCTCGGTGGTGCAGGCGTCCGCGAAGACCACATTGGGGTTCTTGCCGCCGAGTTCCAGGGCGACCTTCTTCACGGTGGGCGCGGCGGCCCGCATGACCTTGGTGCCGCTGGCCAGTCCGCCGGTGAAGGAGATCAGGTCGACATCGGGGTGTTCGGCGAGCCGGGCGCCGACCGGGTCGCCCGCGCCGGTCACCAGGTTGGCCACTCCGGCGGGCAGCCCGGCCTCCACCAGCAGGCGGATGAGGTGCACGGTCGACAGCGGGGTGACCTCGCTGGGCTTGATGACAAAGGTGTCGCCGGCCGCCAGCGCGGGGGCGATCTTCCAGCTGGCCTGCAGCAGCGGGTAGTTCCACGGCGTGATCAGCGCACAGACGCCGACCGGCTCGTGCACCACCACGCTGTGCACCTCGGCCGAGCCCGCGTCGACGACCCGGCCGCCGCCCTCGTTGACCACCAGGTCGGCGAAGTAGCGGAAGGCGTTGGTGACGTCGTCGACGTCGACCCGGCCCTCTTCCAGGGTCTTTCCGGTGTCGCGGCTCTCGGTGAGCGCGATCGCCTCGCGGTCGCGCTGCAGCAGCTCCGCCACTCGCCGCAGCAGCGCGGCGCGTTCGGCGACGGGCGTGTGCGGCCAGCGGCCGGAGTCGAAGGCGCGACGGGCGGCGGCCACGGCCGCGTCGGTGTCCTCGGTCCCGCCTTCGGAGACCACGGCGAGGGTCGTGGCGTCGGCGGGGTCGAGCACCTCCCGGTGCGCGCCGGACGTGGCGGAGCGCCACACCCCGTCCACGTGGATCGTCTCGACGTGGCTCGTCATGTTCCTCTGTCCTCCGGTTCGACAACATGGCGCGCCTAACCAGAAAGACGGAACGTATGCAGCTTTTCACGCAAAACGTGACCTTAATCACTGTGGACTGCGGTTTTCACGGGGGTGCACGGGGGTGCACGGGGGTATCGGCGAACCCGGCTTCCGCGACCGGGCTCGGCGAACGCACGGGCCCCGGCTGCCGGTTGGCGAAGATCCGGTACGCTCACTGCCCGGCGTGAACCTGTCACGCCATTCTTGCCGGGGGGGACCAGGTGACAACGGGCGGCGGGGCACAGCCTGACCTCAAGTTCGATCACGGCGGGGTGCGCACCCAGGGAAACCTGCTGCACCAGGCCGCCGAGGAGCTGGCCGGGGTCAACAAATCCCTGGGCGGCGGCCACGGCGGCGGCCTCCTCGACCTCTCCGGCATGCTCGACACGGCCCTGGCACCCATGCAGTTCGGGGAGTACGCGGGCGCCGCCTTCCATGCCTTCGCCCAGGCGTGGCACACCGAATGCGCCACGCTCGAGGGGGCCCTGCGCGAGCTGAAGGGCGGGCTCGGCACCAGCGGCGGTGACTTCCATCACACCGACCACCAGATCAAGGGCGGCCTGGAGGCCATCGTCCCCGCCCCGCGCGGCCGGTCCTGAGCAGGGCGCACGCCATGGCGAAGAGCACCCAACAGCAACTCCGCGACCTGCTCGGCCAGGTCGAGCGCCTCCAGCCCGAGGATGACAACCGGCTGGCCTGCCAGGCACAGCTGGCCGCCGCCATCACCCAGGCGCGAAGCCACCCCGCCCCGCTCGGCGACCCCGGCCACATCGAGTCGGTGTGCTCGCGGTACCGCGACGCCGCCTCCCGCGTCGACGGCGTATCCGGCAAGGTGCGCGCCATCGCCACCGAAGGCCTTCCCGGCTCCTGGACCGGCCATGCGGGAGAAAAGGCGGGTGAGGCGATCCACGCGGCAGCGCATTCCACCGGCCGGATGGCGCAGAAGTTCCAGGAGGCCGGACCCGTACTCCTCGCCCTCGCGGACGGCATCCGCGAGGCCCAGGATTCCCACGCCCAGGGACTCAGCGCTCTGCAGGCGGCCGGTTCCGTGGTGGACCTGAGCCCCCTGCTGCTCCATGCCGACGACCTCAAACGCGTCCGTGCGGCCGTCAGCCACGGCATCGGCCTGCTCATCAAGGCGGCGTCCCGGGCCGAGGAATCGGGCCGGCAGGCGGAAAAGGCGCTCCACAAACTGGCCTCCGAGGCCCGGGCGGGAAGGCTCGGCACAAACAGTCTGACCGACACCGACCGTCTGGTACTCGCCGACGCCGCGGGCCCCGAAGGCCCATCGGATCTCAATGAGATCCTCACCGCCAATGAGCTCAGCCGCTCCTCCCAATTCCGCGACCGGCTCGGCGAAACCGACCGCGGGGAATTCGACCGGCTGCTCGGCCAGGCCAAATCCCCGCAGGAACGGGCCTATTTGATGAAGGCCCTGGCCGCCGGTTACGACATGAACGCCCTCCGCCCCTATGCCGAGCAGATCCACGGCCGGGAGCCGATGTGGCTGGCCCGGCATCTGGCCCCGTTCCACACCGAAAGCACCAACTCCACCACCCCCGCCGAATTCAGCCCCGGCGCCCCCTGGGCCCAGGCCCCCAACGAGGGCACCTGCGTGGCCTCCTCCACGGTGACCGCACGCGCCATGGCCGACCCCCTCTACGCCCTGCGGCTGACCACCGGCGGACGCCCGGGCGACCCCAAGGAGGACAGCCCGGAGAGATTCCAGCAGCGCCTGCTGGACGAGCAGCACCGGGTGAACGAGGAGGGCCACGGCGGCCCGCTCCCCGAGGCGGGAATGGGCCTGGAAGGCAAAACCACCGTCCTGGGCGACGAACTCACCCCGCACACCGGCGGCCGCTACGAACTGCGCAACACACCCAGCGCACAGGCCCGCCACGACGCCCTGCCGGAGATCGAACAGGCCGTGGACGACGGCAAACCGGTCCCGATCGGCGTCCAGGGCTTCGACGCCCAGGGGCGGCGCTCCGGGCACGCCATGCTCATCGTCGGCCACGAGGGAGACCGGCTCCAGATCTACAACCCCTGGGGCCACACCACCTGGGTGACCGAGGACGACTTCATCAACAATCACATGGACAAGGCCTCGGACTCGCGGCTGCCCGAGTCATACGCCTACCACCTGCCGAAGTGAGCCGCAGTGCCGACATCCTCCACGCCGCCCGCCCGGCTGTTCGCCGCAGCCGCAGTGCTGTTGGCCCTGACGGGCTTGACGGGCTGCGGCGGCGAAACGACGAAGGCCGCACCGAAGGCGTCGGCCTCACCATCCCGCATGCCGACTTCGCCCTCCCCGCTCGGCACCGTCCACCAGGGCAAACCCGAAAACCCCATCGTGGTCCGGCGCGCCGAACGCTTTTCCATCGCCATGCGCCAGAACATCTCGGCCCGCCAGGACTGGACCGCGTCCGTGACCTCCCGGGACATCGTCCGGGCCGCCGGCACCAGCACCCGGCAATCGCCCGGAGAACAGCAGGCGGACGGCGCCGGCCACACCGAGTTCTTCATCTTCGAAGGGGTGAAACCCGGCAACACCCGCATTGTCTTCAGCAACCGCTGTGGCACGGACAAAACGCAGGGCTGCTACTCCCCCCAGCTCGCCCGCACCCTCACCTACCGCATCACCGTCCACTGACGGGACCCGCCCCATGACGCACCAGAACCTGACCGACGCCGAACTCCTCGCCCTCGACGTCCCCTTGATGCTCCGCTACGGCCTCCTCCTGGGCCAGGACCACCGCACCGTCCTCTTCGGTGACGGGGCCGTCTCCGCCGCCCTCGCCGCCGAGCGGCAGCGCGTCCTGCCCCGCTCGCTCGCCTACCTCGGCGAGGTCGTACGGCGCGGGGGCGTACGAGCCGCGGCCGCCCTGCCCGAGCCGCTGCCCGGGCCCGCGGCGGCCGCACTGGCCCGCGAGTGGCTCACCAGCGCCGCGTCGGTGGCCAGGGACGTGGACGACGACGAGACCGTGGCCCGCTGGCTGGAGGCCGTGGCGACGGTCCTCACGACGCGGCGCCGCTGAGCGCTCCGCCGGCAGGACTGCCTGGACGCTCGCGTATGCGGCCGAGCCTTACGGCCATGGCCCGCCACGACGCACCCGTCTTGACTGGAGACATGACTCAGAACGCACCGCACACCACCACCACGACGCTCATCATCGGCGGCACCGGAAAGACCGGCCGCCGGGTCGCGGACCGGCTCACCGGGCGCGGCCTCCCGGTACGCATCGGATCGCGCTCCGCCGCAGTCCCCTTCGTCTGGGAGGACCCGGACACCTGGGAGGCCGCCCTGGACGGCATCGGCGCCGTCTATGTCACGTACTACCCGGACTTGGGGTTCCCCGGTGCCGCCGAGGCGGTGGGCGAGTTCGCCAGGGTCGCCGTCGCCAAGGGCGCCCGGCGGCTGGTGCTGCTGTCCGGGCGGGGCGAGGAGGGCGCGCAGGCCGCCGAGCGCGCACTGCAGGCCTCCGGCGCCGACTGGACGGTGGTGCGGGCGAGTTGGTTCAACCAGAACTTCAGCGAGAGCTTCTTCGTGGAGCCGGTACTCTCCGGTGAGCTCGTCCTGCCCACCGGGGACGCCGTGGAGCCGTTCGTCGACGCCGACGACATCGCCGACGTGGTGGTGGCCGCCCTCACCGACGACCGGCACATCGGCAGGACATATGAACTCTCCGGCCCCCGGCTGCTCGGCTTCCACGAGGTGGCGGCGGAACTGTCCCGGGCCACCGGCCGGGACATCCGCTATGTCCCGGTGCCGATGGACGCCTACCGCGCCTTGCTCGCGGAGCATGGCGAACCCGTCGAATTCGCCGACCTCTTCGGCCTGATCACGGACGGACGCAACGCCCATCTTGTGGACGGCGTGCAGGAGGTACTGGGCCGGGCGCCCCGGGACTTCACCGAGTTCGCCCGTGCCGCGGCCGAGGCGGGTGCCTGGAAGGCCTCCGAGCCCAGGTAGTCCGCAAGGGTCAGGCACCCGCCGCGGTGACCACGGCATCCGTCGCAAAGCCGAGCACCAGCCCCAACAGCACACACCAGGTGGTCAGTTCCTTCCGCCCCGCCTTGCGGGCCACGGCCAGCAGCTCGATGACGACATAGAGGATGGAGCCGGCCGCCAGCCCCAGGAAGGCGACGGAGAGGGTGCTGTTGACCAGGCTCTGGCCCACCAGGGTGCCCAGGAAGGTCGGCCCGCCGCCGATCAGCCCCAGCCACAACAGGCTGGACCAGGACGGACGTTCGCCCTCGGCCGCCAGCGGCGCGATGATGCCGAAACCCTCGGTGGCATTGTGCAGGCCAAACCCGACGATGAGCAGCACGGCAAGGGAAATCTCGCCCTTGGCGGCCGAGTTGCCGATCGCCAGCCCCTCGGCGAAGTTGTGCAGACCGATGCCGATGGCGATCATCAACGCCAGCTCACCGGCCTGGGTGCGGACCCGGCCCATGGGCGCGGAAATGGTGACCGCCCCGGGCCCCTCCGGGCGGTGCGGTACGGCGGCAGTGCGGCGGCGGCGCACGGTCCAGGCGTCGTAGTGGACGAGTCCGGCCAGGCCGACGGTGAGGCCAGCGACCAGGACGAGACCGCTCGAGGCGACGGTGCCCCAGCGGTGATCACCCAACGCACCGTCGATCGGCTCCCAGGCATGGGTCAGGACGTCCCACACCAGGAAGACCAGGATGCCGATGGCGGTCGCGTTGAGGCCCGCCTTCAGGCGGGGGGTGGGCCGGCGCAGGCGGCCTATGGGCAGGCCGAGATAGATGGTGAAGCCGGCAATGGCGCCGAGCAGCGCGATATTCGAGCTGGACATGGGGGGCTCCGCTTCAGAGAAGGTGGGGGGAAGCGAACGCCGACATTAAGCCAAGTTAGGCTTACCTAACAACTCTCCGGTCAGGATTTTGGGAGAGCCATTACCTTGCAGGTCAGGGCGTTATCAGCGGTGCGAGGCGATGGCAACCCAGCTCTTTTGTCCGCAGTAAACACATTCGAAACTGGCTTGATCTCAGCTCTCCCGCACCTCGGTGTTCTGGCAGGCGTGCAGCAGCCACCGCCCATCACCTTGCTTGGTCATGATGTAGAGCGGGGCACCCTCCGTGACACCCTCCGCCGAGCGGTAGGCCTGCCGGACCTTGACGGCCGCCACATCGGGCCGCAGGAACCGCGTGTGCACCACCTCGTAGGTGACCTCGCCGTCCCAGCTCGCATGTGGCAGCACGGCGCGGGTGAACTCGGCGATCGCGTCAAAGCCGATGAGGACCTTGCCGTGGGCGGTCGTCCACAGGGCGTCGGGATGAAAGAGCGCAAGGAACCCCTCGGCGTCCTTGGCACGCTGGGCGCGCTCGACGGTGGCCACCACCTGTTCGATGGCCTTGATGTCCGCGGTTTCGGTGTTCATGCGGATCACCCTGACACCTCAAGCGAGCTTGAGGTCAACGGTGGCAGTCAGCCGGTTCATGGCGTAGCACCAGGCCCACGCGGTTCACGGAAGGGGGAGCAAGAGCGCTCTTGCCGCACTGCGCCCCGGAGAGGTCGTTCTCCTGGTGGCGTCGTCACACCGCAGCCACCCTGACCCACGAGGAGTTCGCATGAGGCCATGTCGCGTCACCAGCAGATACCGCCGATTCCTCCCGTTGCTCCTGATCGTGTCGGCGCTGCTCCTGCCCGCGCCGTCGGCCGCCGCCGCCAGACGCACCCATCACGAGGCGGCTCCCCTGGCCGGAGGCGTGAACGACTTCTCCTGCAGGCCTTCCACCGCGCATCCCCGGCCCGTCGTGCTCGTCCACGGCACCTTCGAGAACGCCGCGGACAACTGGGCCGCCCTTGGCCCTTACCTGACGGGCCGGGGCTACTGCGTCTTCTCCTTCGACTACGGCAAGACGGGCGTTCCTCGCGTCTTCGGCCTCGGTCCGATCGAGGACTCCGCGAGGGAGCTGGCCACGGAGGTCGACACGGTTCTGGCGGCTACCGGTGCGTCCACGGTCGACATCGTCGGTCACTCCCAGGGCGGCATGATGCCCCGCTACTACATGAAGTTCCTGGGAGGCGCAGCCAAGGTCGGCGCACTGGTCGGCCTGGCTCCCAGCAACCACGGCACCACCGCCGACGGCCTCAGCAGACTCGCGAACGCCATTGGTGTCACAGGAGCGGTGGCCGACAACGCCCCCGCAGTATCCGAGCAGCTGGTGGGCTCGGACTTCATGAGGCGGCTCAACGCCGGCGGTGACACCCTCCCCGGGGTCCACTACACCGTCATCGCGACCCGGTACGACGAGGTGGTCACCCCCTACCAGACCCAGTTCCTCACCGGCCCCGACGTCCGCAACATCCTGATCCAGAATCTGTGCGCAACCGACCTCTCCGAGCACTTGGCCCTGGGCACGGTCGACCGCATCGCGTTCCACGAGGTGGCCAACGCTCTCGACCCCGCCCACGCGACCCCGACGAACTGCCTCTCCGCGCTGAGTTGAGCAACCTCGAGTGTCCAAGTCACGGCAGGTGCCACCTCCGTTGCCCGCCCGGCCCCCCCACGTCACGGACCGTGGCCATCGGCCACAGCACCTGCGGTCGTCAGTTCACAGCCCCGCTTCGAGCTGTCCGATCAGCCCGTGGGTCAGCTCCATGAGGCGTCGGCGGGCCTTGTTGTCGTACGCCTGCTCGTGCGCGCGAGCGTCCGTGAACTGGTCGAAGTAGCGGCCGGTGGTGGATCCCAGATCCGGGTCGGCGATCAGCCGCACGGTTGGCCGTACTCCCTCGTCGATGCTTGTCGCCGGGGTGAGGCCGTATTCACGTACGCCGTTGGTGTCCATCAGATGGGCCGGGTGGAGGGCGTTCACGGTGACGCCGGTGCCGTCGAGTTCTGCTGCCAGCTCGAAGGTCGCCATGATCATCGCGAGCTTGCTCCGGCAGTAGGCGCGCAGTCCCTCATAGCCCCGCTCCAGCATGACGTTGTCAAAGTCGATGGCGTCCTGCCCAATCGAGGCCACATTCACCACTCGGGCGGGCGCGGATGTGGTGAGCAGCGGCAGCAGAGCGCGAGTGAGGGCATACGGGGCGAGGTGGTTCACAGCGAACCGCAGCTCGTGCCCCTGCCTGCTCAGTTCCCTCCGCAAGGGCTCGGAGCCGCCACCTGCAACCGCGTTGTTGACCAGCGCGTCGAGCCGGGGCTCCGCCGCACGCACCTGGGCGGCCATCGCGTGCACCTGGTCGAGGTCGGCCAGATCCGCAAGGTAGGTGCGAACTATCGCGTCCGGGGCGGTGGCGCGGACCTCGTCTGCAACCGCATCGAGGCGGGTGCGGTCGCGGCCGTGGAGCAGGACGGTGTCGCCGCGTGCGGCAAGGTCGAGTGCGATACCACGGCCCAGCCCTTGGGTCGCACCGGTGATCAAGACGGTACGTCGGTTCATGACCACGATCCTGGCAGACGTGGCGCGGGGCTCGGGAGTGTGTGCTGATCCTGGTATTGCCACCACCAGCCGGGATTCCCAACGCCGTTGGCGACAAGGTGCGCCAGGCGCTCTACTACACCGACAGCGTCAGCCCTCGCGGCCAGAGCATCCCTGTGGTCAACATGCGTAGTCTGGGCAGGCTGCTGAGGGAGGGCGCGACGCTCATCCTCGACCAGGTCAACGTCTTCGATCCGACGATGGAAGTCGCCTGCCGGGCGTTGCAGTGGTGGTCGCACGAGCGGGTGCAGGTCAACGCATACCTGACCACGAACGACGCAGCGGGCTTCCCACTGCACTGGGACGACCGCGACGTGGTGATCGTGCAACTCGCGGGGGAGAAGGAGTGGGAAGTGCGCGGCACCTCCCGCAAGGTCCCCATGTACCGGGACGCCGACCCCAACACCACCCCGACCGATGAGATCGTCTGGTCCGGCGTGATGAAGACCGGCGACGTCATGCACATCCCCCGGGGCCACTGGCACCAGGCGACCCGAACAGGAAGCGGCTCGGGCAAAAGCCTCCATGTGACCTTCGGCATCACCAAGCGCACGGGCGCGAGCTGGCTGGCGTGGCTGGCCGACTGGTGCCGCGCGGAGGAGATTTTCCGGCACGACCTGGACCGCCGACAGGAAACCGGCAGCGCGGCCCTGGCCGCAGCCGCCACCCGACTTATCGGCGAACGCTCCCCGGCCGACTTCCTGACCGCGTACGAGCAGGCGACAACACTGCCCCGGCACGTGCCGTTCCTCGACATCCTGGGCCCACTCGACGCCGTGGTGTGTACCACCCAATTCCCGCCCCAGCTCCGGGAGAACGGCGAGACCGTCGACATTGTGGCCTCGGGCAAGAAGCTCACTCTCACGGCCAAAGCCGTCCCCGCACTGCGTCTCTTGCTGAGCGGCAGCCCCGTACCCCTGGAGCGGGCGGCGGCCGTCGTCGGAGCCGAAATGGCGGAAGTCGCAGAGATCCTGGTGAAGGAGGAGATATGCGCGACTCTGACCACCGAGTTGTCCTCGGGCTACACCGGTCTCGTCACGAACGCCGTCTCCTGTCCGGTGCGTTGGACCTCGGCGTCACCGCAATCGACACCAGCTCCAACTACCTCGGTTTCCGCTCCCATGAGGTCCTGGCGCGGACAGCCAGTGATCTGCTGCCAAAGCTCACTCTCTCCACGAAGGTGGGCTACTTCCCGGGGCCGGAGAGGTCGGAGCACTCCCTGGACCCCAACCGGCTGCACTCGGCCTTGAAGCTCTCCCCGGCTGAAGCCGGGGGATTCCTGCCTACCTTGCGGCGGCGGGCTGGACGCCACGAGTGCGCCTGACGACTGCTCTCCCAGCAGCCGGGATGACCACGGTTCCGTGGCCGATCCGGTACAGGTGCAAGATGTTCCGGGCTGCGTTGTGGTCGGCGTTGCCCGACCATCCGCAGTCCGGGTTCTTGCACACGAACGTGGCCTGGTCTTCCCGGCTGCCGGGCGTGATGAAGCCACACGCCGAGCAGCGCTGGGAGGTGTACGGGGCCGGCACCCTGACCAGCTCGCCGCCGTAGCGTTCGAGCTTGTACGTCAGCATCGTGACCGTGCGTCCCCACGCCTCTTGGAGGTTGGAGCGGTTCAGCCCGGACTTGGCCTTGACGCCCGTGCCCGGCTCTTCGGCGGTGCCCCGAGCGGACTTGACCATGTTCGTGATGTTGAGTGCTTCGACCACGATCACGCCGTACGTGCGGGCGAGATAGGTGGTCGTCCGGTGCTGCCAGTCCAAGGCTCGTCGCGTGGCTGTTGCTCGGAGCTGCTTGATCCGGTCGTAGGTGTATTGCAACCGCTTGGAGGACTTCTCCCCGCGCTTGCGGAAGCCCTTGCGATGCGCGGCCTCGCGCTCCAGGCGCAGCAGCTTGGTCTTCTCCTTCGGGGTGAGCCACTTGTCGCGGTCGGAGTTGCCGTCCGGGAGACGGGGCGGACGTCCGTGGTCCTGGTGGTCCTCATTCGAGAGGGCGAGGGGCAGGTTCACCCCGGCGTCGATGCCTACCTCGGGCCCCTGGTGCGGCTCGGGCGCTGGTTCGAGGGTCTGGACGCGAAAGGCGATATGCCAGCCCAGGGCGTCCTTGACCAGCCGGGCACCGGTGATCCGGTTCTCCTTGCCCGCCCGTTTCCCCACGGGCAGGTCTTTGGTCCATCGGAAGCGGACCCGGCCCAGCTTGGGGATGCTGACCATGCCCCAGCGGCGGTGGACACGGACGATGTTGAGGTCCCGCCCCTGCGGGATGTCCACCGACATGACGGTACGGAAACGGCCCTTGTAGTTCGGCTCGTCCGCACGCCCTTCCCAGCAGTTCTTCCAGCTCTGGAAGTACGTCTTCAGCACCGCCTGCGCGGCCTGCGCCGGGAGCTCGGCGAGATAGTCGAGATCCTTACGCGCCTGCCGTATCGCGGCGTCCGCCAAGGACAGTGACCGCTTGTCCTTCGGCATCATCTGCCACCAGGAGTGCAGGCAGTTCCACATCGTGCGGGCAGCGTGCGCCTGATCGTCCAGTGTCAGCACCTCGGCAGGCGACAGCGCAAGCCGGGCGCGGTGCCCGAACTGCCGCTTGACCGTGGTGGGTTGACTCATGATCGGAAGCATATCATTGGCTTATGTCACCTCGATGGAATCCCAACCCTGATGTACGCACCGGCCGTCACGTCGTCTACAACCTGCACGTGCACTTGGTTTTCGTCACGAAGTACCGGCGCAAGGCCATGACGGACGCCATGCTGACACGCTGCGAGGAGATCATGCGGGAGGTGTGTACCGACTTCGAGGCCGAACTGAAGCAGTTCAACGGCGAGGACGATCATGTACACCTACTGGTGCACTATCCGCCGAAGGTCCAGCTCTCCAGGCTGGTCAACTCCCTCAAGGGCGTCTCCGCCCGGCTGCTGCGCAAGGAGTACGACACCCACGTCCGCCGCTATCTGTGGGGTGGCCACTTCTGGTCCGGCTCCTACTTCGCCGGAAGCTGCGGCGGGGCACCCCTGACCGTCGTGAAGCAGTACATCGAGAACCAGAAGCGCCCCGTGGGCTGAGGTGAACAGTGCGGACCCGTGCCCACGGCGCGAGTCAGAGCAGTTCCGAGATGGCCTTCACCCCCGACCTAAAGGACAAGGCCGTGAAGTTACGGGCTGATCGGCGCTGTCAAGATGTCGATGCTGATGGTGGCTTTGTAGGTGTGGCGGTCGACGCGCAGGCTTTTGTGCGCGTAGCGGGACATGGGGCGTTTGACGGCACGGGGGCTGAGACGGGGGCGCCGGGCGGGCATGGGCTGGTCCAGGATTGCGCGTCCGATAGTGCCGATCAGGTCGATGACGGTGTCGGCGGTCACGTTCGCGGCCTGGACGACCTGATCCCGGGCAGTGTTCACGGCGGTGGTGAAACTGCACCGGTCCGAGTCGGTGCCGGCGGTGTGGGCCGCGTCCGAGATCGCGATCCGGATCAGCTGATATGTGCTGAGCAGGGCGTAGATCTCCTGGGCGATGCCGGGCCAGGTGCGGGAGCGCAGGACACGGCGGCCGAGCATGGTCTTCTTGATCTCGAAGTAGGCCGATTCCACTTCCCACCGCTCGTGGTAGAGCCTGACCAGCTCGAACGCGGGATGCCGGTGGGGATCGAGCAGGGTGGTGGCCATCCGGTAGCTGCCAGTGCGGTGCCCCTGGCTGGTGGCGATGGTGATCTCGCAGGTCACGATGCGGACCTCGATGCCGGCGAAGCGGGAGAGGAACGAGCCGTCGGGGCAGCGGGCCAGGACCGGGGGTTTCCAGTGGGAGGAGAGACGGGCCAGAAAGTGGGCACCGCTGGAGGCTGTGGCGTCAGGAAGTCTGTGGTGGCAAACCCCCGGTCGAGCAGGACGAGCATTCCGGGATGCAGGGACCGCATCAGACGGCGGCCCAGGATCGATTCGCCGGGTTTGCCGGGGCCGAACACCGCGTCGATCACCGCGCGTGTTCCGCAGGCCACCAGCGCGACCAGCAGGACCTGCGGGTAGCCCGAAGCGGAGGTGTACTGGTTGGATGCCTTGCCCAGTTTCGCGCGGACCGCCTCGTCATCGCAGACGTCCAGATGGGTGCCGTCGACCGCGACGACCAGCAGGCCCGCCCACCTGGCCCCGGCCGTGCGGATCGCCGAGGCCGGTCCGCGCAACAGGTCGAACAGGGCCCGCATCGGACGCACCCCCAGACGGCAGCGCGCCTGCCACAGTGCCGCAGCAGTCACGCGGGGCACCGGCAGCCTGGACAGCGCACCCGTCAGTTTGCGCCACACCGCCGGATAGCCGCATTCCTCGAACAGTCCCGCCGCGAGCAGGACATAGACCACCACCCGTGCCGGGAGCTTGCGTATCCGCTCCTGGACGGCCCCGCACTCGGCGAGCACCGCGTCGACCATCTCGAACGGCACGATCTGCGTCAGCTCACCCAGGTGTCCCGGTGCGAACACCCCCGTAGCTACCGAGATTTCACTGCTGATGACACACTGGTCCGACAGCGGAGCCTCCGGTGACGTGAACGGCTGTCTTGGTCGACTGCCAGTTCTACCGGGGCTCCGCTTCCTGTGTCTCCGGCTTCACCAGAAACCCCACCAGGACCTGTTGACAGCGCCGATCAGCCCGTAACTTCACGGCCTTGACCTAAAGGACGGAGCACTGGCCAAGATCAAAGGTAGAATGCGCCGCCCATGACCTCAGACGAGAGCCGGACACCGTTTTCCTGCACAACCCGGAACACACGCTTCAGGAGGCCGCCCCACACAACCGGGACGTCCTGGCCCAGGCCTGCGCCGCCCTCGACGACGTCACGACGAAGGGGCTGTGCGGTGCGCCTGGGGCATCGCGACCTGGGACCCCTCCCCGCTGCTCTGCCTGATCGATACGACCGTGCCGAGACCGTCTGTCCTCATGGTCCGCGCCGGCCTGCTGGTCGGAACCAGAACGCTCGATGCCGCCGATGCCCTCACCGCGGCGTGGGGCATGAGCAGCGGCAGGGTGTGGGGCATGAGCCCTTTCGCAGGCAGCACCCGGGCTCCAGTGTGGGACAGGTTCGACCCTCGCGTCTTCCTCCGAGGCGGCGCCGGACTCTCCCGCGCGCAGGCGGCCTTCCGCGTTGCCTACCACCTCCCCCAGGCCGACACCGTGGCTGTGGGCACCGACGAACCGGTCCACCTGGGCGAACTCATCGATGCCTTGGCCGGTGAGATCGACAAGCGAGCGATCCGCCAGTACCGGAGCCTCCTGCGAGACCGGTCGCCCGATCAGTCCGCCTGAAGTTCCGCGATGACCTGCTCCGCTGTCCGACGGGCGGGCTCCAGCCGAGGATCCTCGGGGTGCGCATCCGGCCCCAGGATCTTCGAGCAGACGAACAGCATCATCAGCTTGCCGTCCCGGCTCTCGAAGTCACGGCGCCGCTCCTGCCGTACGCGATCGGCCAGAGCCGGGATGACAAGGGAACTTCCCCACAGCGAAGCGGAGTCCAGGCCCCGCGGCGCGTTCCCCCAGTCTTCCCAGTCGAAGAGGCAGAACGTAGGCGCGGTCATGTTGGCCCAGTTCAGATCCGCGTGGGTCGGCACCCACCGCTCAACCGTTGTGTCGAAGGCGCCGGAGAAAACGCCACGGATGGACTCGGTGATGAGGGCCTGCGTGATGGTGACGGCGTCCGGCGTCGCGATGCGCCTCGTGTCCTGCGCCGCGAGTGCGTCCAGCGAAGTATTGAGCGCCTGCCACCACTCATCGGACAGTTGCGGGTCCTCGCTCAGTACGGCAGTGCCGATCGGCGCTCCCGGCAGGAGCCCGGTCTCGTCGGCCCGCCACATTACCGGCTTGTCCGGCTCCCGCCAGACCACACATCCCTGCCACACAGGCTGGGCGACGCCTTCCAGGCGCGCTGCACACTCGGTGCCGTTCCAGCCCTGATCGCTGATCTTTTCGAGCAGGCGACGTTCAACCCGGACCCAGGAGTCACGGTCTGTCCGTGCCCCCACGGAGCGACGCTTGCGCACCACTGTGTCCCGGACGAAGCGCACCTGGAGACACCGCTCGACACGGTCAAGAACCTCATCGACCGGCTGGACGCGGAGATCAACGGAACGAGCAGCGGAGACCGAGAGCGTCATGAAGGTGACCGTAGCAGCGTGCCGATCAGGTGCAGGGGCATCCCAGCCAGATGCGGGGTGCACGGCTTCGGTGTCGCTGTCCCTCTCGCGAGGTCGCGGAGGCGCCCCTGCACCCACACCATCCCAGTGATCCTTCCCGCCGCGACGCGCAGGACCCGGTGTACAGGGTCACTCCGCGCCACCTGGCTTTCGACAGCGCCGAGATCTCGACCACTGCGATCCTGGACAGGTCAAGCTCAGCCTGCACTGCGTGTTCAGAAGGCAGACGCCCCACTTGAGCCCGCTTGAGCGCGGTAATGCCCGCGCAGCTACAGTCGCCCGCGTGACTGATCTCTCCTACCTCGCCACCGTCCGGGAGTCGTACGACACGGTCGCCGTCGACTATGCCGAACAGGTCAAGAACCCGGTGGAGTTGGATCCGCTGTCACGCGCGATGCTGGCCGCGTTCGCCGAGGTCGTGCGGACGGCCGATCGTGGGGCCGTCGCAGACCTGGGATGCGGGCCCGGGAAAATGACGGCGCACTTGGTGGAGTTGGGCGTGCCGGCGTTCGGCGTCGACCTGTCGCCCGTGATGATCGAGCTGGCCCGTCGGGCCTACCCGGATCTGAGTTTCACCGTCGGTTCGATGACCGCGCTGGCGGTCGACGACGCCGAGCTCGGGGGCATCCTTGCCTACTACTCCGTCCACCACACGCCACCGGCGTTGCTGCCAGTCGTGTTCGGCGAGTTCCGTCGCACGCTCGCACCCGGCGGCTGTCTGATGCTCGCCGGACATGTGGGAGCCGGTGAGCATCTGCGTCCCACGCAGGCGTACGGCGGTCACCCGGTGTCCTACGAGTCTCACCTGTTGCCGCCGGACCGGATCGCCGAACTGCTGGACCAGGCCGGGCTTGACGTCACCGCGCGACTGGTGCAAGAGCCCGGCGAAGGAGCCAAGAGGACTGTCGCCACCTTTCTTGCCCGAAAGCCCGAGCGGCCTTGAGAGGTCGGTGAACGCGCGCACAAGGTGCTGGGTATCCGCGAGGGCGGCTGATCAGACCTTGAACTCCCCATGCGGAATGGCGCGTTCCCAAACGGTTTCGAAGGCCGATGAACAGAGGTCTGCCACTGACGAAGCTTCCGTCCACTCCTCTCCGGTGTACTGGCCATCACCGGAGAAGTGCCCGAAGCGAACGATCTTGTTGTCGAAGACCCAGTAGTCATTACCGGGCAACGCGAGGTCTGACGCCTCGCGCCTGGGGAGCCAGCGCACCAGTTCACCCGCACCGACATTCATAAACGTTCCGTCGTACTCGAACCGGATGTACTCGCTCACCGGCTCGGAGACGATTCGCGCGCGACGCACCACGATGCCACGGGCGACCGTCTCGGAGATCAGCGAGTGCCATGGGCGCCACCACGATGCACGGTCGCTCGGGTTGTATCGGTGCCCGGCCCTCCATGCGGCAAAGCGGTCGGCCTCGTTGTCCACCGCATAGGCGTCCCGCATCTCCAGATGCACGGCGGAGCGGGTACAGCGAGCCAGCACGTCATCGAATTCGGGCTCAAGCACCTTCCGGAACATCCACATGCCTCCTTCAGAAACAGCATTCAGTCCGGACGGTACTCCCCATGGGAAACCGCCCGTTCCCACACCGTTTCAAAAGCCCCTGCAGCCAGTTGCACTACTGACGACTCGCTACACACTTCCCAACCGGGGTCAGCCCAACCACCGTCGCCCGTGAAGTGGTTGAAGAGCACCGTCTCCGTGTCGAACAACCAGAAGTCGTTCCCCGGCAACGCCAGGTCCGAGGCGTCACGTCGCGGAAGCCAGCGGACCTGTTCTCCCGCGTGCACATTGACGGACGTACCCGCGTGCTCGTACCTGATGTAGTCGGTCACCGGCTCGGACACGATGCGAGCCCGACGAACAACGACACCTCGGGCAACGGTCTCCGCGATCAGGGCAACCCATGGACGCCAGTACGGCGATGCGACATTGACGTCGCGCTGCCGTGTACGCTTCCAGTTCTCGAAATCAGCGGCTTCATCGCCCACGCCGTACGAGTCCCGCATCTCCAGGTGCACGGCGGAGCGCCGGGCGGAAGCCAACAGGTCGTTGAAGCTCGCCTCGTTCTGTGACATCCATACGCTCCTTTGGGCGCTGATACATCAGTCTGGCAATCGGCTCCGCTCCCCGCATGCCGCTCAGGCCGGCCGGTACTCCTCGTGCGGCACCGCCCGTTCCCACACCGCCTCGAACGCCGAGGCGCAGAGTTCGATCAGCGCCGGATCGGTGACGACCTCCTCGGCCATGAACTGCCCGTCGCCACCAAAGTGGTTGACCACCACCGTGGAGCCGTCCAGCAACCAGAAGTCGTTACCCGGCAGGGCAAGACCAGTGGCGTGATGGCGAGGCAGCCAACGAACTTGTTCGCCAGACGCGACGTTGGTGAACGTCAGGTCGTACTCAAACTGCACGTAGTCGGAAACCGGTTCGCTGATGACACGGGCTCGGCGCACCTCCACACCACGGGCCGTGATCTGTTGCATGAGGGTCAGCCAGGGGCGCCACCACGACTCCCGGTCGGCTGGGTCGTCCCGGTGCCCGCTCTGCCAGGCCACGAACAGTGGGTCATCACGCATGTAGCCGTCGCGCATCTCCAAGTGGATCGCCGACCGCTGGGCCGTGGCCAACAACCCTTCGAAGTCAGACAGTTTCGGGGACATCCACACGCTTCCTTCCTGGTCGGCACAGACTGGCCGGTCATCGGCTACGTCCAACACAGCGAGCACCTGCACACAACCCATCCGTCTCGCAGTCTGCCCAGCTCCTGCACGGGTACTTGCTTGGTTTGGGCCTTCTCCGGGGTGATGCCGGGCTCGCGCTTGTAGATGGTGACCATGTGGGTTCCGTCGCTGGTCATAGTGCTCTTCATCGCTTGCCCCCGTATGGACGGCGCCCACTCCACACGTTGCCGTCAGCGTTTTCGTACGGGGGGGGCAGGGCAGGATTGGCCCCACACGCCAATTGTTAAAGCTGCCGGTCCGCTTGCTCAGATCCATGCCAGAACCGTAGGAACACGCAGGGCGTTCGCTCCACACTCTTGCACAAGCTTGCAAAGGAACTATCCCAGCGCGGCGATGGCCTTGCTGATCAGTCCACGTGCCGCCGGGCCGTGAACAGCGATGCTGGACAATAGCCCGAAAGCCTTTCCGTAGGAAGCAATTTCACCGGGCTGAGCGACCTTGACCTCGGCCGTCAGCAGTTCCACGTGCACCTCATGGTCATCGAAGATCATGAACGTTTCCACCGTCCACATGCGCCGATAGGCTTCGCGCGGAATGATCCCCAGCGATACCGACGGAAGGGTCATCACCGCCAACAAGTAGCCGAGTTGTCCGGCCATCACCTCGGAGTCACCATAGAGGTGGTACAGCAGGTCTTCCTCTATAACCAAGGCAAACTGATGACGTCCCGCACGGATGACGCCAGAGCGTTCAACACGCGCTGCTGCGGCCTCTGGTGCATCGTTCGGGGTGTCCTGGAAATCACTGATGGTTGACAGCAGCGCCGTGGCGTATGCCTCGGTCTGCACAAGCCCTGGAATGACGTTAGAGCAGTACACGCGGAACTGGCGTGTCCGCTCGTATAGCGGAACAACCGACTCCTGATGCCTACGGATGCCCGTACGGTGAAGCCGCTTCCACTGGACGTACATGGAGTCGGCGGTGCGATTCGCGGCGATCAGATCCGGTGCCTGATCATCAGCACCGCAGATGGCACACCACTTGCGGATATCGGCGTCAGAAGGAGGGGTCTTGGTGTTCTCGATCCGTGAGGATTTCGACTCGCTCCATCCACACCGTACAGCCAGCTCACGCCCTGTCAGCTCGGCATCCAACCGTAGATCACGGAGGCGGGCCGCGACGGACTCACGGGCCTGCTGAACGCTGCTGGATTTGGGTTCGGGCATGAACCGGCTGTCTGGTAGAGCCTACTCAGGCGATCTTGTACTCCTCATGCGGTACAGCCCGCTTCCAGACTGTCTCGAAGGCGGTACCGCACAGCTTGACCACAGCGGGATCGCGGCTAAGCTGCGGATCTGTAGCGGCGCCGTCTCCCGTGAAGACATTGAACCGGACAACCCGGTCATCGATCAACCAGAAGTCGTTCCCGGGCAGCGCGATGTCCGAGGCAGCGCGGCGCGATAGCCACCGCACTTGCTCTCCGGCACCGACGTTGACAGGCGTACCCGCATGCTCGTACCGGATGTACTCCGTTACTGGCTCCGACACAATGCGCGCCCGCCGCATCACCACGCCGCGCCCCACCGTGCGCTTGACCAGCTCTACCCAACCGGACCACTGTGCGGAGTTGGGGTCATCGGCCCGTCCGCCCAGCTTCCACGCGGCCAAGTGCTCCCGCTCCTCGTCCACGCAGTAGATGTCGCGCATCTCCAGGTGTACTGCGGAATGCTGCGCGGAATCCAGCAACTCGTCAAAGCTGGGTACGCTCTGCGACATCACATGCCTCCTTCACCAGCGACACCATCCGCAACGGGATCCGGACAACTGCCTCTGTCTCAGGGATCGCTCCGGTCTTCAGGCAGTCCTGCAGCGTCAGCTCGTCCACCTTCCACCCCTGAACGATCAGATCGGAGGTTTCCTCATCGACCCATACGGTAGGGCAGTTTCCGCCGCCCGTGTTGGGATCGATTCCCACGAAACGCAGTGCCACGCCAGCCTCCCCAGTGAGTGGTTGCTCTGCCTTGCATGAGCTTGCTGCTCCTTGCCGTGCCGGTCAACGGCGCGTACGGGATATACCGGGGGCGCAGAGAGGCATGCACGCCTCTCTGCGATTGCAAGCCGATGGCACAGCGCGACGCGCCGGACATTGACCGCGCGCTCACCTACAGCCCATCGTGGGCCGTGACCGTCGAATCCGTCACCGAGCTTGGGAGAGCGGACGTGGACAGGCGGGCATTCCTTGCAGGGGCACCCTTCGCAGCAGTCGCCGCGGTGGGTCCATCCCGAGACTGGTTGCTCAACACCCTTGACCAGACGCCCGAACCGGGGCGCCGGGCGCGCCTGGAGGACGTAACAGCTGTCCGGAGCATGTTCGGCGTGTTCCAGGAGATGGACATCTTCCAGGGGGGCGGCTCCGGGAGGGCGGTCCTGGCCGCATACCTAAACCAGCACGTCTATCCACTACTCCCGCGTGCCCACACCGACGACGTACGCCAAGCGCTCTGCGAAGCCGCGGCCGAACAGACCTATCTGCTCGGCTGGATGGCGTTCGACAACGGAGAGCACGGCACCGCGCAGCGGTACCTGATTCAAGCGCTGCGCCTGGCCGAGGAGTCGACGAATGCCGCGCTCGGCGCGCACGTCCTGGCGGGCATGGCCGATCAAGCCACGCTCCTTGGTCATCCGCAGGAAGGGCGAAGGCTCGCCCAGGCCGGTCGGCAAGGGCTGTCCCGCTCCAACTCACCGGCCTGCCTGGCCGACTTGTGGACACTGGAAGCCCGCGCCCTGGCCTCGCTCGGCGACAAGAAGGCCACCGCTCACGCGGTCAACGAAGCGGAGCGGGCGTTCGCGAGGGTGGTTCCGGAGGACGAACCGGAGTGGGCGAAGTTCATCGACCCCGCCTATCTCGGCGGCGAGTGGGCCAATGCCTTCCGCGATCTCGGCCAGCCCGAGCACGCGGAGGAGCACGCCCGCCGCTCGATCAGCCATGCGCACAAGCAGAACCGCGCCCGGCGGGGAGCGATGTCACAAGCCGCCCTCGCGGTAACGCATTTGCAGCGGCGCGACCTTGAGGCCGCGCACGCGGCCGGAGTCCGCACGGTCGACCTGGCTCGGCGAGTGAAGTCCTCGCGATGCGTGGAAGCGGTCCAGGATGTGCGGCGGCGGATGGCCCCGTTCGGGAAGCATCCGCTGGTGGCCGACTTCAATGAGCGAGTCGTGCAGCTTCGGGCAGCTTGAGCCCTTTAGCACAGATATCACGCAGCGTCCAACTATGCTCGCTGCACGTGAAGTTGTGTGTACGCTCAGCCGCATAGAGCTTCGAGAACGAAGCGGCCCCCGCAACGTCGGACCAGGACACCGCGAGGGCCTACACCACCAAGGTTCCCAAGGAGGACCTGGAGATGCTGCGGCATTTTAGCGCGCCCGAGGCCCGCTTCACCCAAGTACCGAACGACATCATCCGCCACCCGCGACTGGGCTCCGACGCCGTGCGGCTGCTGCTCTGGCTGATGTCGCTGGCGGACCCGTCGAACGTATCGCTGTCCGAGGCGGCCCGCCGCGCCGGGATCAAGAACGCCGCGTTCCAGCGCGCCAAGAAGCAGCTGAAGGCGGAGGGTTACGCGCACGAGTGGCGCCGCCAGGGTCCCGACGGGCGCTGGGCCACCACCCAGCTCGTCTCCAACGTCCCGCTGACGGCGGACGACGCGACCGCCATCCGGGACGGGCACCGTCCTCCGACTGCCGTAAAACCGGCCGTCGGTGAGCCGACTCCTCGGCCCGTCGGTCGTCCCCAAGAAAACACGGAAGGGGAGAAGAAGACTTACCGCCCTCCCACCCCACAGCCTCCGGCGTCGTCCCCAACTCCTCCCCTGCATCTGCCCGATGAGCTGATCGAGCGTGCGGCGCTGATCCTCGCCTCCGTCTCGCACCAAGAGCCGCGCCTCTGCCTGACCGGCCGCGAGGTCAAGCAACTCGCCCCGCTCGCCGCCGACTGGTTGCTGCGCGGCGCCACCGCCCGCGAACTGCGCGAGCAACTGACCACCGGACTCCCGGAGCCCGTCCACCACCCGGCAGCGCTCGTGCACAACCGCCTGGTGCGCAAGCTGCCGGACGCGCCGCCGGTCTCAGCGCAAATCCCGGCGCCCAAGCAGCCCGAACCACGGGTAGCGCAGTCCCGCGAATGCCGGGGCGACCACACGCAACCGCTGCTCTTCCGGCCCGTGGGCGACGAAACCTTGTGCCGCACCTGCCTTTCGCAGTCCGCGGAAGGGGACGTGTCCGGGGCCGTGGCCGTGCGGGGTGCCGCCGCAGCACGGGCGGCGCTGCGTGGAGCGTGACCACGCCCGCACCTGACGTCGGGGCGAATCTCAACCGGTGTTGAGCGGCCTGCCGTGGGCGTGGGATGCCGGGGTGCGGGCGCTCAGCCGACGGGGGCGAGGGCGGCGGTTCTGGTCAGGCGCAGGGCGGCCAGGGCGAGCAGGGCCGAGACGGTCATGCCCGTGAACATCGGGACGGCAGTGCGCTCGCCGCCGAGGCCGACCAGGGGAGCGGCCACCGCGCTCAGGAGGCTCTGGACGGTGCCGAGTACGGCGGAGCCGGTACCGGCGGCCGCAGGAACACGTTCCAGGGCGAGCGCGGCCGCATTGATGCTGACCATGCTGATGCCGACGAAGGCGGCGTAGAGCAGGACCAGGACCACGACCAGGTTCAGCCGGCCGGTCAGGGACAACGCGCACAGGGCGGCGGAGCAGGCCGTCATCACGCCCAGGCCGGTACGCAACAGTGCTGCGGGCTTGAAGCGGCCGACGAGCTTGGTGACGGTGATGCCGGCCACGACGCTGACGACGCCGACGGAGGCGAAGGCCGCCGAGGTCTGACCGACGCTGAGGTCGAGGAGGTTCTGGAAGAGGAAGGAGGCACCGCCCAGGTAGCAGAAGAGCACGGCCAGGGCCATGCCGAAGCAGAGCGTGTGGCCGAAGTAGGCGCGGTTGCCCAGGACATCGCGCGCGGCGCGGGCGGTGGCCGCGATGCCACCGCGGTGGCGCCGCTCGGGCGGCAGGCTTTCGGGCACCGCGAAGGCCGCGGTCACCAGGGCCAGGAGCGAGGTGGCCGACAGGACCCAGAAGACGCTGCGCCAGTCGCCGGCCTCGATGACGGCACCGCCCACCACGGGCGCGATGACCGGGGCGATGCCCATGAGGGTCATCAGGACACCGAGCAGTTTGGCGGCCTTGTCCCCCGTGGCGACGTCGGAGATGACGGCACGCCCGATGACCACGCCGGCGGCACCGCTGAAGCCCTGGAGGAAGCGCAGGACGACCAGCCAGCCCAGGGAGGGTGCGAGCGCACAGCAGGCAGTGGCTATGACACAGGCGATGCCGCCGGTCAGGATCGGGGTGCGGCGTCCGAAGCGGTCGGAGAGCGGGCCCAGGATCAACTGGCCCAGGCCCATGCCGACCAGGAAGGCCGTCAGCGTGAGCTGTACGCCTGAGGCATCGGTGTGCAGGTCGCCCGTCATCTGCGGAAAGGCGGGCAGGTACATGTCCGTGGCCAGCGGCATCACAAAAGCGAGCAGCACCAGGGCCGCGGTCATCAAGGGCATCGAAGAACTCCGTAGGAAACTGGCGTACTCGCCGGTGACGACCCTAGGAGGCGATCTTTTGCGGCCGCATCGGCCGCGGGACCGGAGGAGCACCCTCCGTAGGCCCTAGGACAAATGGTGCGCCGAGCTCGCCGAGCCCCTAAAAAGGATCGGCCCCGCCAATGGCGAGGCCGATCCCGTACAGCTCCTACAGCTCAGGTCAGATGAGGCCGAGCTCGCGCACCGCGGCGCGCTCCTCCTCGAGCTCCTTCACCGAGGCGTCGATCCGCGCCCGGGAGAAGTCGTTGATCTCCAGGCCCTGGACGATCTCGTACTTGCCGCCCTTCACCGTGACCGGGAAGGAGGAGATCAGGCCCTGCGGGACGCCGTAGGAGCCGTCCGAGGGGATGCCCATGGATGTCCAGTCGCCCTCGGCCGTGCCGTTGACCCAGGTGTGGACGTGGTCGATGGCGGCGTTGGCGGCCGAGGCGGCCGAGGAGGCGCCGCGGGCCTCGATGATGGCGGCGCCGCGCTTGGCGACGGTGGGGATGAAGGTGTCGGCCAGCCATGCCTCGTCGTTCACGACCCCGGCGGCGTTCTTGCCCGCGACCTCGGCGTGGAAGATGTCCGGGTACTGGGTGGCGGAGTGGTTGCCCCAGATGGTCAGGCGGCGGATCTCGGAGACCGGGACACCGGCCTTCTTCGCCAGCTGGGAGACCGCGCGGTTGTGGTCGAGGCGGGTCATCGCGGTGAAGCGCTCGGCCGGTACGTCCGGGGCGGCGGCCTGGGCGATCAGGGCGTTGGTGTTGGCCGGGTTGCCGACGACCAGGACCTTGATGTCGTCCGCGGCGTGGTCGTTGATGGCCTTGCCCTGCGGCTTGAAGATGCCGCCGTTGGCCTCGAGGAGGTCACCGCGCTCCATGCCCTTGGTGCGGGGACGGGCGCCGACCAGCAGTGCGACATTGGCGCCGGCGAAGGCGACATTGGGGTCGTCGGTGATCTCGATGCCGCGCAGCAGCGGGAAGGCGCAGTCGTCGAGCTCCATCGCGGTGCCCTCGGCCGCCTTGAGCCCCTGCGGAATCTCCAGCAGTCGCAGCTTGACCGGCACGTCCGCGCCGAGAAGGTGGCCGGAGGCGATGCGGAAGAGCAGCGCATAGCCGATCTGGCCGGCCGCGCCGGTGACGGTGACATTGACGGGAGTGCGGGTCATGGCGATCTCCTGCTGCGAACTGGGGTGGGTGTCCCTGCCCATGTGTGCGGACCTCGGTGTCAAGAGATCCGGCGTCAGGCTATCCGACCCGGCCCGCCCCGTACGGCCGACCCGGTGTGGGACGCCTCACCCGGCGCCCGCCAGGTGCTCGCCGGGTGCCCGCCAGGTGCTCACCCCTCCGTCACCGGCTCGGACGCCGCCGGGTGCGGCGCCGTGCAGCCCCGGCGGCCGGAGGCGAGCACCGCGCAGGCCCGGGCCTCGCCCGGGGCCGAAACCGCGACCATGGTGGTGTGGCCGTCCGTCCCCCGCTGTATCCGGCCGCTTCCGGTGACCGTCGCCGCACTGACCCGGAATGTGTCCCCGGGGGCACCCTGGGTGATGCGGGCCCAGGCGGCGGCGCAGGCCTTGCTGTAGCGGATCTCGAGATAGGCGGTGCCGACCGTCGCGGAACCCGCCGAGGTGGCGCGCTGTCCGCCGCAGCCCATGGACTCCGGATCCTTGCCGGTGCAGGCGCCGCCCGTGCACTTCACCCCGGCCGGGACGCCGGACGTGCCGATGGAGCCGCTCGGGGTGGCGGGGGTGGGCAGCAGATCCGTCTTCTTCGAGCCGTCCGGGCCGTCGCGGAGCAGCAGCACGGCGGCGACGATCACCAGGCAGGTGCCGACGGCGCCGATCACAAACAGCACGGCCGTACGGCGGCGCGGGCGGCGTGAACGGCCGTCGGGGTCCAGGGGGATGGCCTTGTCCCGTACATCCACCTCGGACGATCTCGCCGAGCGGGGCCGCTCCGGCGGCCGGTTGCGCTGCCGGGCGCCCTCGCTGCGGAGGGCGGTGGTACGGGCCGTGGTGGTACGGGCCGTGGCCTGTGGATCCCGCTCCCGGGCCGGCGAAGCCCCCGGGGCCTGCGCGGCCTTGGCGGGTTTCGAGGCCTTGGCGGGCTCGGCGGCTTTCGAGGGCTCGGCGGCTTTCGCGGACTGCCGTGGCGGGCCGGACTCGCCGAGCGCGGCACGCGCCTCGGCCACCCGGACCGCCTCCATCGTCACATCGTGCCGCAGCTCGGCGCGGCTCCAGGCCCGCTCGGCCAGCTCCCACAGGGTGCCCAGGTGACCGGCGTTGGTGCCGGTCGCCTCGGCCAGGGCCTCGGTCGCACCGCGCGGCGGCAGCAGCCGTCCGTTCAGATAGCGCTCCCACGAGGTCTTGCTGTATCCGGTGCGGTCCGCGACGGCGCCGATACTCAGCCCGCTGCGCTCGACCAGCCTGCGCAGCTGTTCGGCGAACTCACGGACCTGCGGGTCGAGTTCGTCCGGTAGTGCCCTCCAACGAGGCATTGCCCTCCCCTTGTCCCCCGACACCAACCGTGGTGCTCCCCGTGCCGCTCCGCAACGCCCCTTCACAGCCTCACTACCTGTTACCCACGGGGATGTCCCAACTCAGCATGTCAGTTCCCAACAGGGCGGCGCACGGTGGCATTTGGGGTTGATCAAGGTCAAGGGGCGCACGCCCCTGCGGCCGTCGGGCACGCGTCCGCCGATGAGATCCGGCCACCGTGGCACAGCTGCGGTCGCTTTGGTACAGAATGGAGACCTCATGCCGGAATGGTCACTTCCGCGCCACAAGCGCAGCTGGAGGCTTGATCCGGAATTTCTCCTTCACTGATCCTGAGCACCGGGCGCGGTGGCACAGTCGGGCCCGCCGCCCGCGGCGGGCAGCAGACAGACCCGCGCCCCGCCGGGATCCCTGGTCGCCGTCATCGCGGTCGACAGATAGACCTCCGTGTCCCGCTGGCCGACGGCCTTGATCTCCTTGGTGTCGGCGCCCGGCAGGGACAGCCGGACCCGGTCGCCGAGGCGCAGCCTCATGGCGCGCACCCACACCGCCCCGCACCGGGCGCTGTACCGGATCTCCAGCCGCCGGCCACCGGCAGCCGTATGAGTGAGGAGCGTGTCCACCAAGCCCTGTGCGCCGCACCCCATTTGAGCGGGATCGGCACCTTCGCACTCCTCGCCGGTGCAGCCGGGCGCATACGACTGGGGATAGGGAGAGGTGGCCGCGGCGCTGCCGGGCGTGCCACCGCCGGATGCGTGCCCATCGGCCATCAGGAACAGCGGCACCGCGACCGCCGCGGCCACGGCGACGGCGCCGGACATGACGAAGGTCTTCCCGGCCCGGCCGAACACCCGCCGCGGACCCCCCGCCTGGGGCCCGCCGGCGGCGTCACCGGCGGCCTCACCTGCGGGATTTGCGGGGTCACCCGCGGACTCACCGGCGGGATCACCGCCGGACTCACCGGCGTCCTCCGCGACGGGCCCGGCCGGGGCCGCCGCTCCGGCGCGTCCGCTCCAGGTCTGTTCCGCCAGCTCCCACAGCGCCAGCAGCCGTCCGGCCGGCTCGTCCGCCAGTCGGCACAGCGTCTCCACGGCCTGCCGGGGCGGCAGCTTCTTGCCGTTGAGATAGCGCTCCCAGGACGACTTGCTGTACGGGGTGCGCTCGGCGAGCGCGGCCAGGCTCAGCCCCGTACGTCCCCGCAACTCGCGCAGCTCCCCGGCCAGCCGGGCGCACTCGGCGGGAAGGTGGCGCTCACCGCTCACTTGCGCAACTCCTTCCAGGTGTCCGGCCCGACGATGCCGTCCACCACCAGGCCGCGGGCCTGCTGGAAGCCCTTGGCGGCCGCCTTGGACCGCTCGCCGTAGGAGCCGTCGGTTATGCCGGGGTCAAAGCCGTGGTACCGCAGCAGGCACTGGGCCTCAAGGACCTCCCAGCCGGTGCTGTTGGTGTCCATCAGCTGGGTGCGGGTCGGGCTGTAGCCGACCCGCAACTCCCCGTCCTGGCGCTTCACCTCGCAGGGGTGGGCCCGGCGCTGCACAAAGACGAACGGGGCCTGGCTGTTGCCGCTCGCCGCGCCGTCGGCCTTTGCGTCGTCGTCCTGCCAGGGACGGGCGACCAGCAGCCCGACGGCCAGGGCGACCACCAGCACCGCCACCGCCGCGACGATCACCGTGGTCCGCCGGCGGCCGACACCCCGCGCCGGGTCGGTCCCGGCCGCGTCCTCCGGCGCGCCCTCCGCCTCGGACTCGGCCTTCGTTTCGGCCTCTGTTTCGACGGACCATGCCTCGCTCGCGAGTTCATGCAGCACCAGCAGGCGGGTCGGGTCGGCGGCACACACCCGCGCCAGCTGCTCCACGGCCTCGCTCGGCGGCAGCTGCCTGCCATTGAGGTACCGCTCCCAGGAGGAACGGCTGTAGGAGGTCTTGGCCGCGAGCGCGGCAAGACTCAGCCCACTGCGGTCCTTGAGCCTTCTGAGCTGTACGACGAGTTGACGCACTCGCTGGTCCAGCGAGGCGGGCAGTTCCTTCCAACGCGACATGTTCCACCCCATACGCGTCACAGAGTCACCGGAGGCGACGAGCCTCCTATGCCGCACATCATGGCGATGCTTGGGCACCGGTTCGCGGAAGAGCCGGCGGCGAGGGCGAGTTCCGGCCAGTGCCGCCATCCCCCGCCGTCCCACCACGACGTCTTCAGGGCCGTCGGATGCGCAGGTCAGAGCGTGGGACGTCCCATGATGACCCAATTCCCGGCGATCAGCTGGCCGTTGGGGAAGTGGCGCATCAGAGTCAGTGGTGCAAGCCGGGCGGCGCGGTCCACCCCGTGCCGCCCGTCATCGCAACGGGGAGGAATCACACCATGAACGCACGCAGGAGCATCGCCGCCGCCGCGGCGACCCTCGCCCTCGGCGCGGGGCTCGCGATCGCGGCCCCCGCCCAGGCGGCGCAGAGTTCGGCCACCGGAGCCCAGGGAGCCCAGGGCTGGCACTACCTGTGGGGCGGCACCCACGGCGCGGCCAAGCGGTGGTCGACCCCGGACTTCGTCCCGGACATGAACAACCTCTCCGTCAACTTCGGCTGCTGGGGCCACGACGGCGAGAAGATCAGGGCCCGGGTCATGCACACCGATGGAAAGCACGCCATGACGGACTGGACCAAGCCGGTGTACTGCCACGACGGTGAGCAGCAACGGCTCGATGTCCCCCGGGTACGGGCGGGCGAGGCGGCCTACCTCAAGCTGGAGGAGTCGGGCCCGCATCTGCACTCCATGTACGCCAAGGCCTGGACCTACCACTACTAGGCCGTGCGCCGAGACCCGGCGGCCCGTCCTCTCACGGGGGAGAGGACGGGCCGCCGTTCACCGTGCGGTCAGGTCACCGTGCGGTCAGGCCATCCGTTTGCGCAGGTTCTCGTCCAGCGCCGTCAGGAACTCCTCGGTGCTGAGCCAGGGTTGTTCGGGCCCGATCAGCAGTGCCAGGTCCTTGGTCATCCGGCCGCCCTCGACGGTCTGCACGCAGACCTGTTCCAGCGCCTGGGCGAACGCGGTGACCTCGGGGGTGCCGTCCAGGCTGCCGCGGTGGGCCAGGCCGCGGGTCCAGGCGAAGACCGAGGCGATCGGGTTGGTCGAGGTCGGCTTGCCCTGCTGATGCCGGCGGTAGTGCCGGGTGACGGTGCCATGCGCGGCCTCGGCCTCGATGGTCCGGCCGTCGGGGGACATCAGGACCGAGGTCATCAGGCCCAGCGAGCCAAAGCCCTGCGCGACGATGTCGGACTGGACGTCACCGTCGTAGTTCTTGCAGGCCCAGACATAGCCGCCCGGCCACTTGAGGGCCGCGGCGACCATGTCGTCGATCAGACGGTGCTCATAGGTCAGGCCCTTGGCCTCGAACTCGGGCCTGAACTCGGCGTCGAACACCTCTTGGAAGAGCTCCTTGAAGCGGCCGTCGTACTTCTTGAGGATCGTGTTCTTCGTGGACATATAGACCGGGTAGTCACGGGCCAGGCCATATCGGAATGAGGCCCGCGCGAAGTCGCGGATCGAATCGTCCAGGTTGTACATCGCCAGCGCCACACCGGGGCCCGGGAATTCAAAGACCTCGAGCTCAATGGGCTCGGAACCGTCCTTGGGGAGGAAGGTCATGGTGAGGGTGCCCTCGCCCGGGACCTTCAGGTCGGTGGCGCGGTACTGGTCGCCGAAGGCATGACGGCCGATGACGATCGGCTTGGTCCAGCCGGGGACCAGCCGCGGCACATTCCGCATGATGATCGGCTCGCGGAAGATCACCCCACCGAGGATGTTGCGGATGGTGCCATTGGGCGAGCGATACATCGCCTTGAGGTTGAACTCCTCGACCCGCGCCTCGTCCGGAGTGATCGTGGCGCACTTGACGCCGACGCCGTACTCCTTGATGGCATGGGCGGCATCGACCGTGACCTGGTCATTGGTGGCGTCGCGGTGCTCGATGCCCAGATCGAAGTACTTCAGCTCCACCTCGAGGTACGGCAGGATCAACCGGTCCTTGATGGACCGCCAGATGATCCGGGTCATCTCGTCGCCGTCGAGCTCGACGACGGGGTTGGCAACCTTGATCTTGGTCATGAGCGGATCCTCCCCCGTCCGCCCCGCACCGAATGTCCGGGCCGCCGGACGGGCCGAATTTTCAGCCCGTCCGGCGGCCCCGCCTCCGACGGTTCCCGCGCCTGATGGACCACTGACAGATCGCCCTCATGCCGGTAGACCGCATGCTGTTGGACCGCCCTAATAGACCGTGAAGTGCAGCACGTCGTCCAGGAACGGGATCTTCAGCCAGGCATGCGGCTGCGCCATCAGGGCCAGCAGCAGGATCGCCAGCCCCAGCCCGCCATAGGTGAACATGTCGGTGAACCGGGACCGCACGGCCAGCATGCCGACGGACGGCAGCATCCAGCGCAGCACCGCACCACCGATCAGTGCGATGCCGATCAGGAGCGTCCCGATCCGGAAGCCGTCCAGCGCGACGATCAGCAGCCCCAGGCCCACCAGCCCCAGCACCAGGAGCAGCGGCCACTGCCGCGCGGGCGCGGGGGCGCCCCCGGGCGCCGCACGCCCGCCGCCCTCGGGCCGGGCGGTGTCCCGGGTGATCTGCGGGAAGCGGCGCGATCTGCGGCGGGGCTTGGGGGCCCGGCCGGGTTCAGCGCCCATCGGCACGCTGTTCACCAAGGGGGGCGGCGGCTGCGCGTTCGGCGGCCTCCACCACATTCACCAGCAGCTGTGCGCGGGTCATCGGGCCGACTCCGCCGGGGTTCGGGGAGAGCCAGCCGGCGACCTCGGCGACCCCTGGGTCCACATCGCCGACGATCTTGCCCTCGCCGTTCCGGCTGACCCCGACGTCCAGCACGGCGGCGCCCGGCTTGACGTACTCCGGCTTGATCAGACGGGCCACGCCGGCGGCGGCGACGATGACATCGGCCTGGCGCAGCTGGGCGGGCAGATCACGGGTACCGGTGTGGCAGAGGGTGACCGTGGCGTTCTCGGACCTGCGGGTCAGCAACAGGCCGATCGAACGGCCGACGGTGATGCCGCGGCCGACCACCACCACATGCGCGCCGTCGATCCGCACCCCGTGGTGGCGGAGCAGCTGAATGATCCCGTACGGGGTACAGGGCAGCGGCCCGGTCTCGTTGAGCACCAGCCGGCCGAGGCTCATCGGGTGCAGGCCGTCGGCGTCCTTGGCCGGGTCCATCAGCTCCAGCACCCGGTTGGTGTCGATGCCCTTGGGGAGCGGGAGCTGAACGATATAGCCGGTGCACTCCGGGTCGTCATTGAGCTCGCGGACGACCGCCTCGATCTCCTCCTGGGTGGCGGTGGCGGGCAGTTCGCGGCGGATCGAGGTGATGCCGACCTCGGCGCAGTCGCGGTGCTTGCCGTTGACGTACCAGGTGCTGCCGGGGTCGTCGCCGACGAGGAGGGTGCCCAGGCCGGGCGTGCTGCCCTTGGCCTTCAGCGCTTCCACGCGGGTGATGAGTTCGGACTTGATCGCGGCCGCGGTGGCCTTGCCATCGAGAATCTGGGCGGTCATGGCTCCATACTCCTGGATCCGGCGGCGGTCGTTCCAATCCGGAGGACTCACCGCGGTGGTCGAATGCACATCGAGTTCATCGAGATCACGGTCGCGCGGCGCTTGGGCATCGCCGAGGGGTACTGGCTGGACAAAAGTCAAGAGGGCAATCACGATGCATATCCAGTGCCGCGGGCGGTGACGGGGGAGGCAGGCCGCTCAATCACCTCCGGTTGTCCGCGTACGTCCCCGCACGACCAACGGAGGAACTTCACCATCATGAGCTTCGGCGACCAGCACAACCCCTACGGGCAGCCCCAGCAGCCCGCGCCCGGCTACGCCTACCCGCAGCAGCCCGGCCAGCCGTACGCGCCGTTCCCGCAGGCCGCCGGTGGCTACCCGGCGGCGGCGTATATGAGCGAGATGCCGGGCCTCACCAAGGCCGCGCGGGTCATGATGTTCGCCATCGCCTCCGTCCATGTGGTCCTGGCGGGCGTGTTCATCGCCATGATCGCCGTGATCAACGACGCGGCCCACAAGAACACCGAGCGCACCATCCGCACCGCGAACGGTGACGAGGTGGACGCGGACACGGTCTTCAACGTCGGCAAGGGCGTCTTTGTTTTCCTGGGTGTGCTGGCCGCGATCTTCGCGATCATCGGCTTCATCCTCGCAGCGCGTTACGGCAAGGGCGGCAACGGCGTCCGGGTCGGCTCGATCGTCTATACGTCGTTCGGCATCATCAGCGGATTCTTCACCTCGTTCGTCTACGGCCTCGGCGTGCTGGTGCTCGTGATGTCCATCCTGGTGATCGTCTTCTGCGCCAAGCAGGCCTCGGCGCAGTGGTTCCAGCGCCCCCGGTACTGAGCACACCGAGCCCCGGCCGAAGGCCGCACCCTCTCGACGGGGTGCGGCCTTCGCCGCATCAGTGGAAGAAGTGGCGGGTGCCCGTGAAGTACATGGTCACGCCCGCCGCCTTCGCGGCCTCCACCACCTGCTCGTCCCGGACCGAACCACCGGGCTGGACCACGGCCTTGACGCCCGCGGCGGTCAGCACCTCCAGCCCGTCCGGGAAGGGGAAGAACGCGTCCGAGGCCGCGTACGAGCCGTGCGCCCGCTCCGCACCGGCCCGTTGGACGGCCAGCTTCGCGGAGTCGACGCGGTTGACCTGGCCCATGCCGACGCCGACGGTCGCACCGTCCTTGGCGAGCAGGATGGCGTTGGACTTCACCGCGCGGCAAGCCTTCCAGGCGAACGCCAGCTCGGCGAGCTCGGCGGCGGACAGCGCCTGGCCGGTGGCGAGCGTCCAGTTGGCCGGGTTGTCGCCCTCGGCCTGGAGGCGGTCCTTGGCCTGGAGCAGCACCCCGCCCTCGATCGACCGGGACTCGCCGCCCGCGGCGGGGGTGTCGGCGCAGCGCAGCACGCGGATGTTCTTCTTGCGCGCCAGCACCTCGACGGCACCGTGCTCGTACTCCGGGGCGACGATGACCTCGGTGAAGATCTCGGCGACCTGCTCGGCCATCGCCCTGGACACCGGGCGGTTGACGGCGATCACGCCGCCGAACGCGGACAGCGGATCGCAGGCGTGCGCCTTGCGGTGTGCCTCGGCGACATCCGAACCGACCGCGATGCCACAGGGGTTGGCGTGCTTGATGATCGCGACACCGGGCTCGGTGTGGTCGTACGCGGCGCGGCGGGCGGCCTCGGTGTCGACGAAGTTGTTGTAGGACATCTCCTTGCCGTGCAGCTGCTCGGCGTGGGCGAGGCCTTTGCCGCCCGCGGCGGAGCCGCTGATGGACGATGTGTCGGTGAAGAGGGCGGCGGGCTGGTGGGGGTTCTCGCCGTAGCGCAGGACCTGCTTGCGGGCGTAGGTGACGCCGATGAAGTCGGGCCAGGGGCCCTCGTCGGCGGCGTAGCCTTCGGCGAACCAGTTGGCCACCGCCACGTCGTATGCGGCCGTGTGCTGAAACGCTTCGGCGGCCAGCCGCTTGCGGGCGGCGAGGTCGAAGCCGCCGTCCGTGACGGCCTTCAACACCGCACCGTAGTGGCCGGGGTCGACCACCACGGCCACCGAGGGGTGGTTCTTGGCGGCGGCCCGGACCATCGACGGACCGCCGATGTCGATCTGCTCGACGCACTCGTCCGGCGAGGCGCCGGAGGCGACGGTCTCGCGGAACGGATAGAGGTTGACAACCAACAACTCGAAGGGGCGCACTTCAAGTTCCTCGAGCTGGGCCCGGTGCGAGTCGAGGCGCAGGTCGGCGAGGATCCCCGCGTGGACGCGCGGGTGCAGCGTCTTGACCCGCCCGTCCAGGCACTCGGGGAAGCCCGTCAGCTCCTCGACCCTGGTGACCGGGACGCCCGCGCCCGCGATCCTCGCGGCCGTCGAGCCGGTGGAGACGAGCTCGACGCCCGCCTCGTGCAGCCCACGGGCCAGCTCCTCGAGCCCCGTCTTGTCGTAGACGCTGATCAGCGCCCGGCGGATGGGCCGCTTCATACCTTCGGCGGTCACTGGATCCGTACCTTTCGTCCCTCAATGCGGTAGCCGTGCCGGGCCAGACGCCCCACGACTTCGACGAGCAGCTGTCGCTCGACTTCCTTGATCCGCTCATGCAGAGCGGCTTCGTCGTCCCCGTCACGGACCTCGACCACGCCCTGGGCGATGATCGGGCCGGTGTCGACGCCGTCGTCGACGAAATGGACGGTGCACCCGGTGACCTTCACGCCGTAGGCGAGCGCATCGCGCACGCCATGGGCTCCGGGAAAGCTGGGCAGCAGGGCGGGGTGCGTATTGACGACGCGACCGCCGAACCGCCGGAGGAATTCCTTCCCCACGATCCTCATAAAGCCCGCCGAGACCACCAGGTCCGGCTCATAGGCCGCCGTCGCCCGGGTCAGCGCCGCATCCCATGCCTCGCGCGTGGCATGGTCCCGCACCCGGCAGACGAAGGTCGGCAGCCCCGCGCGCTCGGCGCGCTCCAGCCCGGCGATCCCGTCGCGGTCGGCACCCACGGCCACGAGCTCGGCACCGAAGCCGTCCGGGTCGGCGGCGATCGCGTCCAGCAGGGCCTGCAGGTTCGTACCGGAACCGGAGACCAGCACGACGATGCGGGTGGGGGCAGGGGGCGGCGAGGCCACGGCAGGGCCCTTTCTCGCGGGCGGTGCGGTTTGTATGGTCGTACGAGACAGCGGGGTCCCCGAATACGGGGGACCCTACGAAGCCGCCGACCGCCAGCAACGATACCGGCACCCGGATCGGCCCCCACGGGACGGGGGCGCGTGCGGAAGGTAGCGTCTGGGGAAGCGCCGCACAGCCGAAGTGCGACGCCGGTACGGACGCCCAAGGGACGGACGCGGACGCCCGACGGCTCCGGTGAACCGCGCGCGCACCCGTACGCTCGATGTGCAGGACGCAACAAAGACGACATCCCAGGGGAAGACACACTCCACATGCCGGACCGACGCCGCCACGCGGTTCACCGCCTCCCGCTGCCCGCCGCGTCCGCCGTGGGAGCGGCGCGGGCGAGCGCCCACCCGACGCCCGGGGACGCTCCCCGGCAGGCCTGGGTGGCCACCCGGGAACAGGACGAGCGGAAGGACCGGCGGGACAACCCGTTCGCACCGCCGCCGGAGGGCGGTCCCGACCGGCCGTGGCAGCCCCGTCGGCCCGAGGAGCAGGGCGGCGGCGGGGAGGAGCCCGGTCAGCCGGAGCAGCCGCCGGCGTGGGGCAGCCAGTGGAGCAGCCGCCAGCCCGGGCGGCACAACGGCGGCTTCGGCGGTCCGCAGGGCGGCGGCCAGGACCCCTCGAACGGCTCGGGCGGCGGTCCCCGCTGGGATCCCGCCGACCCGGCCCAGCGCCGGGCGCGCTATGCGCTGCTCGCCGGCCTGTGGGGGTTCTTCTTCGCCCTCTTCAGCCTTCCCGAGGTGGCCCTGCTGCTGGGTGCCCTCTCCGTCTACTGGGGGGTCAGCGCGCTGCGCGCCAAGGCCGGGCCGCGCGACGCCAACGCTCCGGCACCGCCGCCGGGCGGCTTCCGGCCCCAGGTGACGGCGGCGGTGAGCGGGCTGGTCATGGGCGGGCTGGCGCTGGCGATCGTGGTGTCCACCTTCGGTTTCCAGCTGGTCTACCGCGACTACTACACCTGTGTGGACGACGCCCTGACGCAGACGGCCCGCCAGTCGTGCGAGACCCATCTGCCGAAGCAGCTCCGGCCGCTGCTGAGCGCGGAGGACTGAGCGGGGCTTCGGGTCCTCGGGCTCCCAGGCCTTCGGTCTTCCGGGCCTTCGGGTCTTCCGGGCCTTCGGGTCTTCCGGGCCTTCGGGTCTTCCGGGCCTTCGGGCCCTTGGGTCAGCCCCGGCTGTCGTCGAGCGGCCGGGCCGGGTCCCGGGATTCGAAGTCGGGCATCAGGCCGCCGCCGGAATCCTTGAGCGCGGCCCAGCGGACCTGCCGGGCGCCGGTGTTGTGCCAGCCGGAGTCCGGGTGGTCATCGGCCTGCGCGGAGTGCGCGGGCCGGGGCACCGCCGCGTGGCGGGCCCGCTTCCTCGTCCTCCGCGCTTCTCTTCGCACCGCCCGTCTTGCCTTCCGCACCTCCTTGGGCAGCTGCCACCAGCGACGCCGACGACGCGGTGGGGCGGCCTTGGCATCGGGGCCGAGAACGGCGCCGTGCACGGGGAGAACCGGCAGGACGTCGGGTTCATAGGCGACGGCCGGCGTCGGCGGGGCAGCTTGCGAAGCGTCCTGGGCAGCGGCTTCCGTCACGGGGTGGTGTTCTGACTCCTCGGCCTCCTCGGCCTCCTCGGGCCGTTCGACCCCCTCGGCCGCTTCGGCCGCTTCGAGCTGTTCGAGCTGTGCGGTTTGTTCGAGCCGTTCAGGCAGGGGCTGCCGGGTCGCGCGCTGGCCGGTCGTGGCCTCAGTGCCGCTGCCACTGCCACCGCCGCTACCGCTGTCACCGCCACTCGCCGCGAAGCCCAGCCAGCCGGCGAAGCCGCACCACCAGGACCTGCGGGGCGCGCGCACCGGCTCCGGTTCGGGCGCTGATTCCGGGGCGGGTTCCGGGGGCGGTTCCGGGACGGGGACGTCCAGGCCCAGCGCAACGCCGGTACGGCGCCACCAGCTTGCGTCGCGGCCACCTGCGGCCCGCGCGGCGGCGCGCAGCTCGGCGCGACGGCGCCGGCGTACGACCAGGGCGCCCGGAACGCCGATGGCGACCGTCCAGGCGAGGCAGGCCGCGCCCATGAACCGGTACGGCGGACCGAAGTGCGCAAGGGTTGCCCTGCCCAGCGGACCGGCCGCCGCATAGCCGAGGAGGGTGGCCAGGGCCGCGCAGACCAGCGCGGCGAGAAAGGCGATCGCGGCGACCTCGCGCCGGCCCACCAGGGCGGGCCGGCGCGGCACCGCCGCGCACGCGATCGCCAGACCCACCGCCGCCGACAGCACGCCAAGGCCCGCCAGTACCAGCGGGCTGGCGTTGCCCTCCGCCGGCAGCGCCGCCAGCAGCGGGAAGCGCGGGAGTACCGGACGGACGGGCGTCCCCAGCCGGGCGGCCGCCACCGGGGCGACGATGCTGCCCGCGCCGACCGTGAAGCCCGGCCCCAGCCCGTAGGCCGCCGCCCAGACCACGGCGTTGGGCACCAGCGCCACGCTCAGCAGCACCACCGCCACCCGGCCCGACCAGCCCGCCGCCAGCTGGGTGACGGCCTCGTGCGCCGCACCGGCGTGGACGGCCAGGGAGACGGCCAGCAGCAGCGCCCCGCCGCCGAGGAGCACGACCGTGCCCGCCGCCCCGGCCCGCGCCACCGCGCCGAGCCGGGGGCGGGTGAACCACCCCCGGACGCGCCCGGGCAGCACACGGAGGACCCGGCGGATGGGTGCGGGTGGGGTCCATCCCGGGCAACCCGCGGCCATCCACACCCCGGCGCCGGCCGATCCGGCGGCGACGAGCGGCAGGTGCAACAGCGCACTGAGGGGCTCCACGCGCATCGGCCCGGACGAGGCATAGAGCGCGGCGGCCGCGCTCACCAGCAGATATCCGCCGAGGAGGGCGGCGAACGCGGTGCGGGGAGGCAGCGGCGGGGCGGGGTTGTCCATGGTGCTGAAGCCCCTCGCCGAGGCCCAGAGTTCCTCGGCGTACTCGGCGTACTCGGCGTACTCCCGGTCCCGGGCGGAGCCTTCCAGGGCCCGGGCGCCTTCCGGTGCTTGGACGGCTGCCGCGTCGTCGGCGCCCGCTGTCCCGCCGGTGCTCTCGACGAGCAGCGGCACCTGGCGTGCGGCGCGGTAGAACAGCATGCAGGGGATCACGGTGAGCAGTAGCGGGGTGAGTCCCATCGGGGCAGCCACCCCGGTGGCGGTCTCGGTCCGTACCAGGTCCGCGCCGTGGGCCAGCAGCCAGAGGTCGGTGGCGATGTGCAGCGCCCCGGCCGGGCCGCTGTCGGGGTACGGGGAGACGATCCACAGGGCGAGTACGGCGGTGGCGAAGACTCCGAGTCCCAGGCCCGCGGCGACCGCGCCGGCGAAGATCGCCGTGCCTGTCGCGGAGGGACCGCGCGCCGCGGACCGGGGGCGCGAAGGCAACGGCGGGTCGTGGGCATATTGGGTCACGAGGGCCATGCTGCCAACAACGCGCCTTTCGGGCGGGTAGCGGCAAATGACCGTCGTGTCGTGTTCAGGAGGTTCGGCCTGAAAGCCGGAAAGGGCGTGGGGCCCCCCCCCGGGGGGGGTGGGGGGCCCCGGGCCGCGGTGGCGCGACGCCGGCCGTGAGCCCGGCGCGCGCGCGGCGGGGCGGCGCGCGCGCGGCCGCGGGGTGGCCCCCCCCCGCGGCGAGAACCCCCGCGCCCCCCCCCCAGGAGGGGCGGGGGGCCGCCCCCCCCCCGGGGGGCGGCCCCCCCCCGCGGGGGGGGGGGGCGCCCCCCGGGGGGGCGCCCC